>NZ_JBVVPP010000023.1:0-25861 GCF_055811315.1 Bradyrhizobium sp. MI1.4
CCTTCACGCAACGCCATCGTAGAACTCGCCGCGCTCGCGCGCATGTGTCAATCAGGCGGCCTTCGTCGTATGCGTACTTTGGTTCTGCCGACGTAGTAACTGAAACGGGGGGATGCCGCAAACCATCGCGCCTTTCGGCGTGATAGCCCGTTATCCCGAACATGGACGATGTGGCCAATGTGCAACGGGCGCCTAGCTTCTCCACGGCAATGTCCGCAACCGAACAATCCCGCTCATGAGGTACGCGTACTATCGGCGCGCCATGTACTGGAGGCCTGTGGATGACCTTTTCAAACGAAAGATCAGACCTTATTGTCTCTTTGGGAAAGCGTGCGGCGACAGGTGTTGGCTGATCGCGCAAATGGCGGACGCTCCCGCGTTGTTGGCGACAATCTGCGCACCTATGCTGAATCGCTCCGTTCGGAAATGGATCGACGGGAGCTCAAGTACGCCTCAATCAGTTCAACTGAATGAAGCCGAGGGTGCCTTTGGGGCACACAGACGATGAGAGACATGCAAGAGCAGCTGGAGAACCTCCTCAAAGCCGCAGCCGACTGCAAATCGATCAGCGATCTGGCCACCGACCTGCAAAAGCGAGAGTTGTTCGCGAGGCTTGCCGATCATCTGAGCGTGTTGGCTTCCGAGGTCGAGCGTGCAATTGCTGCGACAGCCTTTGGCACCAAATTGGAGCGATAAGAGGATATGGCCCGACACCGATGATTGGGAATCAGCATGCGATGAGCGGAGGAGGACATGACTGCGGAGCGGCCTCGCGTGCGAGTGTGCAATCGCGCGCTCGCCTGGCCACTAGTCGGAAGGCCTATCTGCGCGTGCAAGGCAATCAGCTAACTTCGATCGTCAGCTGCGACCGCGGGTAGGCGTACAGCCCTGACCTTGCAGGATATCCCCGGCCAGCGCGCTTTATTACGAAGGCTGCGTCATGCTCATTCGCTATAGGACCTGCGTTGCCCTGTTTCGGCAGCCTCATTCGAGGCCAAGCAACGCCGCGCCCGCTCGATCTGGGCGCCGGTGGCCCCGTGGTTACGGGCATACATCTCAGCCAGGGCCGCCGAATACTTAGCAACGTAGTATTTGACCTCTGAGCAAGAAATCCGCTCTCCCGGTCTGTGCTGGCGCGCAGCATAGGCTTCAGAGCTAAGCGTCATCAGAAACAAGGCAGCAGCGCCAATCGCACGCGTGACAGTCATTGTCATCCCCCGCAGCTACTAGGTTCGTTGCAGAGAGCAGGCCTGAATCGTCCCGATCGCGCAAATTAACAGTGGTGCGCTGGTGCAACGTGTTGTGGATTGTTGCTTTCATGCCCCAGCTTCGTGAGCACCGGCCCGCCTATGCTGGCGAACCCCGTACAAATCCAGGCTCGTCGACACAGATGTGCGACAATTGACGTCCCCATGTAAGCTGCATTGCGCAACGGGACAGGCCGCTCTGATCATCTCAGGAACCTAAGGGGGCGACACGCCGGCCGGCGCCGCTGTTAACGGGCACAAACCTCTCCCGCGCCGCCTGGGGAGGACCTCACGATGCCGACCAGCAATTCAACCCTCTGCGCGGATGACCACCGGTACGATCATCCTCTCTCGCTCCGGTCTATCATGGGCAAGTTTGAGCTACTTTCAGGAAGTGTCCTCGGACGTCGTACTATCTCACAAACGTTCGAACCAACGAACCAACGACACAGCCGCATAAGTGCAAATCAGGACCTGCAACTATCTCAATCTGCTATTTGAGGCTGCGGCCTGCACGGTCGACGGATCGGCCGATCCGCGCACAACATGAGAACCGAAACGCCAGCGCCGAAGCCAATCGACCCCGCGAGATGTAAAGGGCGCTGTCAGCGGCTGGCGCGCCTACATCCGATAGCTCTGAATTCTGAATGATGGTGACATTAACCACGGATTGTTACGACTGAGTAGGATGAAGGCCGGCGACCGAAATCAAAGGCGGTGCGCGTCCGCTTTATGAGCCAATCAGCTCGTGGGCCGCACCGCACAGCAATCCGGTGCCCAGACCACACCTGAGCCGCAGAAGCCGTTCGCATTCGAGCCGGTCCGGACGGCCAGCAGAAGTTGTGGCGACGCATCGGGCAGCATATTTCGAGTTCGATACACCGCTGAATTCGCCCGCCGGCTCGCGCGCGATCACGGTTGATGTCCGGCTAGCGCCGCTTCGGCTTTCTCGCCGTCATCTGCCTGGCGCCGCAGCTTACGCTGGGCAGAACCCCGCTTTTATGGCAGTGTCGATGTGGCCACAGAGCGCAACACAGTACCTCCTCACCTGACATTGGTCACGCGGAGGCTTCGGGGTTGAACCCAGTGTTTTGGGTTGATGCGCATGGACAGCAGGTTCCAAGTGCTATGGGAGGACGATGACCGCATCTTTTGTCGGCCATTGCGTCCGGCTTCCGATGGCGCATGCAGAACTGTATTGGCGGTACTTCCCAAGGCGAAACACGCTTCGTCCGGCCTCCTCGATCGTCTTGATCACGAGTTTGCGCTGAAAGACCAATTAGATGAGACCTGGGCAATGCGGCCGCTCGGGCTGGAGTGCGATGGTGACCGTCCAGTGCTGCTGCTTGAGGATCCTGGTGGCCAGCCGCTCGAACAGTTGCTTGGTGCGCCCATGGACATCGGACGCTTTTTGCAGCTCGCGATCGGCATCGCCGCAGCCCTGAACAAGGTGCACCAACGCGGCCTCGTCCACAAGGACGTGAAGCCGGCGCATATTATGGTGAACTGCGAGGACGAACGGGTCCGGTTCACCGGGTTCGGTATCGCCTCGCGCCTCGCCCGCGAGCGACGCGCCCCTGGGCCGCCGGAATTCATCGTGGGCACGCTGCCCTACATGGCGCCCGAACAGACCGGATGGATGAACCGCTCGATCGATTTCCGCAGTGACCTCTATTCACTTGGCGTTACGCTCTATCAGATGCTGACCGGCTCGTTGCCGTTCTCAGCGGCACATTCCATGGAGTGGGTGCATTGCCACATTGCGCGAAAGCCAGTGGCGCCCGGCGAGCGGGTAAGCACTGTACCGGCTACAATCTCGACCATAGTCCTCAAGCTGCTCGCCAAATCCGCCGAGCAACGCTACCAGAGCGCTTCAGGCCTCGAACATGATCTACGCCGCTGCCTGATCGAATGGGAAACCGGAGGCCGCATCGAAGAGTTTGCGCTCGCACAATACGACACGCCCGACCGACTGCGGATCCCTGAGAAGCTCTACGGACGGGACCGCGAGATTGAAGCCATGCTGGCCGCCTTTGACCGGATGATCAAGAGCGGCGCGCCGGAATTGATGCTGGTTACCGGCTATTCCGGCGTTGGTAAATCCTCGGTAGTCAATGAGCTCCATCGTCGCCTTGTTCCGTCCCACGGGCTGTTCGCATCAGGCAAGTTCGACCAATACAAACGCGATATTCCCTATTCAACGGTAGTGGAGGCTTTTCAGAGCCTCGTGCGGTTCCTTCTGAGCAAGAACGAAGCCGAGCTGACGCACTGGCGCCAAGCGCTTCATGGTGCGCTGGGCGCCAATGGACGACTCGTTACCGACCTGATCCCTGAATTGCGGCTGATCGTGGGAGAGCAGCCACCCGTCCCTGAGCTCCCCCCGCAGCAAGCACAGAACCGCTTCCGTCTCGTGCTCCGGCGCTTCATAGGGGTGTTCGCACAGTCCGAGCATCCATTGGCGTTGTTCCTCGACGATCTCCAGTGGGTCGATGCCGCCACGCTCGATCTGGTTGAGGACCTTTTAACCCGCTCCGATCTGCAATACCTGATGCTCATCGGCGCCTTTCGCGACAACGAGGTCACTTTCGCTCATCCATTGTGGTACAGGCTTGAGGCCATAAAGAGTGCTGGCGCTAACGTGCAGCAGATCATTTTAGCGCCGCTTGCCAGCTCACACATTTCGCGTTTGATTTCCGATGCTCTTCGCTGCGATTCGAAGCGTGCCGCGCCACTCGCGAAGTTGATTCACGATAAGACGGCCGGCAACCCATTCTTTGTGATTCAATTCCTTCAGGCGCTTGCCGAAGAGGGATTGGTCCGCTTCGATCATGACGCACGGTTCTGGTGCTGGGATCTCGCTCGCATTCGCGTCAAGGGCCACACCGACAATGTCGTGGATCTGATGATCGCAAAGCTGACCCGCCTGCCTGCCGAGACGCAGATCACGCTGCAGCGGCTGGCCTGTCTCGGCAACGTCGCCGACACGAGGACAATTTCGATCGTCCTCGGTCGCTCCGAGCAGCGGGTACACGCGGATCTGTGGGAGGCCATTCGCCAGGAATTGGTCGAGCACCAGCCAGGAGTGTATCGGTTTGTCCACGATCGAGTGCACGAAGCCGCCTACTCGCTGATTGCTGATGATCAACGCGCGGCGCTGCATTTGCGAATCGGTCGGGAGCTACTGGCGCAGACCCCCCGGGAGAAGTGGGAGAAGGCTATTTTCGAGATCGTTAACCAGCTCAACCGTGGCGGGTCCTTGATCACCTCGCGAGACGAACGCGAGCAACTCGCAGAGCTTAATCTGACAGCCAGCCTGCGCGCGTGGGGGGCGGCGGCCTACGCGGCATCGCTCAACTATGCCGCTGCCGGTGCCGCAATGTTACCAGACGACTGCTGGGAACAACGCCAGCAGCTTGCCTTTGCGTTCGAGTTGCATCGCGCCGAATGCGAGTTCGTGACCGGCTCGGTCCTGGAGGCAGAACAGCGCTTACAGGAGCTGACGACGCGAACCGCGACCGCCGCCGACCTTGCTGTCGTCGCGCGCCGCCGGGTGGATCTGTATACGGCGCTCAGTGAGCCGGACCGCGCGGTTAGCGCCGGTCTCAGCTATCTGGAACAACTCGGGATTCGATGGGTAGTCCACCCAAGCGATGATGACGTCCGACGCGAATACGAGCACGTCCGATCTCGGCTCGGGAATCGGTCGGTCGAGGAGCTATTGGATCTGCCGCTAATGAGTGATGCACTCGCACTAGCGACCATAGATCTTTTGACGGCGCTCATGCCGCCGGCGTTTTTCACTGATGCGAACCTTCGCTCACTGGTGGCCCTAAAAGCGGTGGAGATCAGCCTCGAGTGGGGGAACAACGATGCTTCATGCGTTCCTTACGTCATGTTCGGCGCCATTGCCGGCGCGCGCTTCGGCGACTATCAGGCGGGCCTTCGATTCAGCCGTATCGGCACTGAGCTGGTCGAGCGGTGCGGATTTTCGCGCGTGCACGCCAGGACCTACCTGAACTACGGCAACCTTGTCCTTTCATGGACCAAGCAGCTCCAGCATGCCCGAGACGCCTTTCAGCGGGCATTTGAGGCCGCGAGCAGCAGTGGCGATGTCACGTTCGCGGCCTTCAGCTGCGCCAGCTTGAATACGAATTTCCTTGCGGCGGGCGATGCGCTTGCAGAAGCGCAGCGCGAAGCCGAGCACGGGTTGCAGTTGAGCAAGAAGGCGAAGTTTGCGTTGGTGGCCGACATCATAATGCCGCAGGTTGGGCTAATCCGTATGCTGCGCGGCCTGACGCGGCGTTTCGGCGCTCTGCACGACGACCCGTCCGACGAGCTTCGGTTCGAACGGCGTTTGGCCGCCGATCCGGCATTCGCGCTGCCCGAGAGCTGGTATTGGATCCGCAAGCTGCAAGCGTGCTTCTTTGCCGGCGACTATTCGCCGGCCGTCGACGCCGCATCGAAGGCACGGAGACTGCCGTGGTCACCACCGCAGCTACTCGAGACGGTGGAATACGAGTTCTATGCAGCGCTATCGCACGCTGCATGCTGGAATTCGGCACAGCCCGAACAACGTCAAGGGCACCTCGAGGCCCTGACTGGGCACCACACGCAGCTCGATTTGTGGGCACAGAATTGCCCGGAGAATTTCGCGGACCGCGCTATTCTAACCGGCGCCGAGATCGCCCGTATCCAAGGCAGAGAACTGGACGCGGAGCGTCTCTATGAACAAGCCATCCGCTCCGCTCGCGACAACGGCTTCGTCCACCACGAGGCGCTCGCTTATGAATTGGCCGCGCGGTTTTACGGCGAGCGTGGTTTCGAAGACTTTTCTGGCATCTATTTGCGGAGAGCGCGCGACTGCTATGTTCGTTGGGGGGCAGACGGCAAAGTGCGGCAACTTGAGGATATGCATCCGCACCTCAGGGAGGCGAGATCAGAGCCAGGCCCGATGAGCACGATTGGAGCGCCGGTCGAGCATCTCGACCTCGCCACTGTCATCAAGGTGTCGGAAGCGGTGTCAGGTGAGATGGTTCTGGAGACGCTTATCGAGACGCTCATGCGCACTGCCATCCAACAAGCAGGGGCTGAACGCGGTCTGCTGATCTTGTCGCACGACACCGAGCCGCGCATCGAAGCGGAAGCCACCACAACCGGCGATGAAGTTACTGTTGAAATGCGCAATACAGCGGTGACCGCGGATCTCCTTCCCGAATCCGTTCTCCATTACGTACTGCGAACCAGAGAGTGCGCGGTTCTCGAGGATGCCACGGTCCAGCCTCCCTTTGCCGCGGACCCCTACGTTAATCAGCGCAACGCTCGTTCCATTCTCTGCATGCCCCTGATCAACCGTGCGAAAGTTATCGGCGTGCTTTACCTCGAGAATACACTGACGCCCAACGTTGTTGCACCGGCGCGAATTGCGGTGCTGAAGCTGCTCGCCTCACAGGCAGCAATCGCGCTGGAAAATGCGGCTTTGTACCGCGATCTCGGAGAACGGGAAGCGAAAATCCGACGCCTTGTCGATGCCAACATCATCGGAATCATCATCTGGGAGCTTGAAGGTTCGATTCTGGAGGCCAACGATGCGTTTCTCAACATCGCGGGATACGACCGTGAGGATCTCGTCTCGGGCCGCCTGCGCTGGACTGACCTGACGCCGCCTGAATGGCTCGACCGCCACGAGCGATGGTGGATCCCGGAACTAAAAAAGATGGGTAGCGTGCAGCCGTTCGAGAAAGAGTATTTCCGCAAGGACGGAAGCCGCGTGTCGGTGTTGATCGGCATGGCTGCGTTCGACGAACAACGAGACCAGGGCGTCTCCTTTGTCGTTGACCTGACGGAGCGCAAACGATCGGAAGTGGCTCTGCAGGAGAGCGAGGAGCGTTTCCGGACTCTCGTACAGTTCTCTTTCGACGTGTACTGGGAATCCGATGCGCGGCATCGTTTCATTCGCCAGGAATTCGCCGAAGGCATGGTCGACGCACCCGCGTCGGGCTCTGAACTTGGTAAGACGCGCTGGGAAGTGCCCTACTTGGAGCCCGACGAGGAGGCTTGGCGCAAGCATCGGGAGACGCTCGATGCCCACCTGCCGTTCCGCGATTTCGAGCTCGCGCGCCCTACGCCCGATGGCGGCAAGCGCTACGTGTCCGTCTCCGGGCTACCGGTGCTCGACAAGTCCGGCCACTTCATCGGTTATCGCGGCGTTGGACGGCACATCACCGAACAGAAGCGGGCCGCAGAGGCGCTGCGCGAGATACAGAAGGAGCTTGCGCACGCTAACCGCCTCGCCACCATGGGCGAACTCACGGCCTCGATCGCGCATGAAGTGAGCCAGCCGATTGCCGCGGCATCCATGAATGCTGGTGCGGCCGCGCGCTTCCTGGACAGAAATCCGCCGGATCTTGAGAGGGTCAGGGAATCACTGGACTGGCTTATGAACGATACCGCTCGGGCCAGCGACATCATCCAACGAATTCGCGATCTCGTAAAAAAAGCACCGCCCCGGAAGGATCGCTTGGACATCAATGAGGCGATCAGGGACGTTATTGAGCTTACCCGCGGCGAAGCGATGAAGAACGGCATCTCAGTGCAGACGGAATTTGCAGACAGCTTACCGCTTGTCGAGGGCGACCGCGTCCAATTGCAACAAGTGGTTCTCAACCTGATTATCAACGCTGTCCAGGCAATCGGCACGGTCGCGAATGGAGCCAAGAAAGTGCTGATCACCACCGCGCAGGGTGCACCGGACGGTGTTCTCGTCGAGGTGAAGGACTCGGGACCGGGGATGAGCTCTGAAACCTTCGAGCACGCCTTCGCCCCCTTCTACACGACGAAGCCCAGCGGTTTGGGGGTGGGACTGTCGATCTGTCGTTCGATTATCGAAGCGCATGCCGGACGCTTGTGGGTGACGCGCAACCAGCCCCACGGCGCAATTTTTCACTTCACCGTACCAGCCCACCCTGCCGACGCTTCTTGATTATGGCCGGATTGCTGGTTCCAACTTCGAGCACGCACCTCGCGCTTTGCGATCGAGAAGATCAAGTCGATCGCAGCCCTGCCGATCCTGGCTGCCGCGACGGGGATTAAATCACCAAGCTGTCGCAGAAACGGTCGAGGGATCACGAGGCGACTAGGCAAAACAGGTTGTGCATTTGCGCGCCTTGGTATCCTATTCTACGACGAGCGCGTAATCGACCTGTGCCGTTTAATCTGCACACCGTATCGCATTGCGCGAAGATGCAGAAACAAAGGAAAAGCATAAGTCGCACTGCTATCCGGGGCACGATACGCAAAAAACGTCGCACCAGATCCGCCTTGTTCTCGTCGACCCCATCCGTAATTTAATTGAATACGAACAGTTTTGATATGGTTGGCGCACCAGGGCTCGAACCGGGGATCCGCTGATCCAACATCGCCGCTCGTTCTCATCGCTCTGTTCGCGCTCGTCACGTCAGCCACTGCGGCAATCGAGCCTATGGCCGACTCGGTGCCCGTAAGCCGTGCCTCAGGGGACGATCACTGGCAATGGATCGATTTCCGCTCTTCCGAACTGCCCCGGCGAAACAGGGCGCGGTTGGGGCGTGATTGATGCGATAGACCAGCGTGTCGATCTTGGCAGCGGACTTGTTGCTGAGCAACGTCAGGCCGCCCCGCAGCGAGCCCTGAACCGCTCGCGCCAGTGCATCACTTCGTCCTAAGTGCATCCGCCTTCCACTAGATCGAGCATGGAAAGGCCATAGATCACGAGGAGGTAAGGATTAGTGGCCGCTCGCACACGGCTTCGATGGCAAACCACATCGATTCGGGGCACGCCCCCCAATCATCCTCACGCTGATTGGCGCGCGGCGCTGCAAATTGGTTGATCCGGTAACCCTAGGGCCCATTACGGCGCACATAGAGGAAATTGGCGCCCTGCGCGTCGGGCGCCCCTTGACACTCGTGTCAGTCGCCGGCGTTGCACGGCGCACCACATGGCGCGCGGTCGTAGGCGGCGCGGCCGTTGGCGCGGCCGCGGTTGGCACGGCATGTCTCCGCGTTCTGATTAACGGTCGCTACGGCTGCCGCTGATAGCTGTCGGTTCTAGCTTCTGAAGAGCGCATCCTGCGGGATGAGGCTCATGCAGGATGTGCTGTTCAGGTTTCAGGGGCGCTAGCGACAGGGGCCAAGGCGCGACAGAGCAGAGATCGAGAACTCCAGCGTCGCCAGCATCGCGAGCATGTCGGTTGTCCTGCTCCAGGGCGGCGGGCGTCGGCAGAACATCTTGACGCTCTTTGATCTCTGGCCGAGCCGAAAGGCATGAAGCTCGAGGCCGAGTGATCCATAAAGGTCGAACGCAAATTGCGAGCAAGAAGGAACGACGCGGCCACGGAGGGCTTCTGCTCCTCGTTCAAGACCGAATGGACAGTGAGCAAGATCTATTGCACTGCGAACACCGATATTCGCGCCAATGCGTCCCCTCCGGCAAAGCCTTCGCGGCGATATGGGCCCCATGCGGCTTAAATCTGGCAGCGTGATGGATTAATTGCGGGCCTGGCCTCCGAATTCATAAGCTCACTTTGGCGGCAATACGCGGCAGCGCGCTCAATTAATCGCCGTCCACGTTTCGCCGGGCGACGATCCTGTCCTCGGTCCGCGACGCAACCACCCGGTTGATGGGCGACGCTGCGGTAAGATTTGGACCGATCTCCACGCTGGCATGGCAATGTGAAAGCGCAACCGGTCGGGAGGCAAGATTGTGGATGTGATGCCGGTCTGCCGGCCTGAGCGAGGGTTGTCTTTAGCACTAAGTTAAATGCTCCGCCACGATGAGTTCGAAGACGACGATCATCGCCACGACGATCCTCGATCGCCAGATCAATGTAGTGCTCCTGCTTCCGCGGCCAATCATGAGATCTGACCGATAGCTATCTACAGACCGTCGCTAGAGCAGGTGGACAAGGGCAAGCCAGCACGGATGCGAATCCCTGCCTGGTGGCAAGCGCCGGAGCCAGGGGCTTGGACGGCTTAGCCGGTTCGTATTTTTGGTTAGTCTCAGCAGCCGCGATCGAGTGACCCGAGACTGAAATGGTCGGCACCGGGTCAAACAGGAAAGTGACAGGCAATCGGACGTTTTTCCGTCTGCTCGCTAGGAGCGGACATGATGGCGCTGGCCCGGCAGGTTGGCTCCGGCCAAAAGCTGCCCCCGCCAAATGCAATTTTGTCCTTTTCCGGCTCCGGACGGCATCCCCGTATCGGGGTCGAGATCCTGATGCTAGATTTCCTTCGTCATCCCGGACAGGAGGACGACACGCCTGATAGCGTCTACAAGGTCATTGAACTGGTCGGTACCAGCAACGACTCGTGGGAGAAGGCCGCCGCAAATGCGGTCGAGCAAGCTGCAAAATCTCTCCGAGATCTTCGCATTGCAGAGGTCGTCAAGCTGGATATGCAGCTCGATGGCAAGGGAAAGGTCGAGGCCTATCGCGCCAAGCTCAACGTATCGTTCAAGTTCGAGGGCTCCTGAGCCTCAGCACCTCGCCCCATGCGCAGGGCGAGGAGGACTCATTGGAAAAGGCGCGTTGCCCGGTTCCCCTAGCCGGACACTGTGGCCCGGTCTCGGAAGTTGGCCCTAGTCCGACCGGGACCGATATGCTTTGATGCGTCGAGGCGTGTGGCGCATGGTGGCCTCATGTACATGGTCATTCGCAAGTACACCAAGGTTCGTTCGGTAGCGGACGCCGCTCGCCGCGCCAAGAGCGGCGTCGGCCAGATCCTAAGGCAATCGCACGGCTTCAGATCTTACCAAGTTCTGGATGCGGGCGACGGCGTTGGTATCGCCGTGATGATATTTGACGATCGCGAAAGCGCCAATGCAGCGAACGACAAGATACTCGCGTTTGTTCAAGCAAGTCTACATGACCTCGATCTTGGAGTTCCCGAAATCACCACCGGCGAGGTTTTGGTGAACATAGAGCCGAATGAGTTCTCGGGCATAAAGTAGCTGAAAAGGCCGCCATTTGCGTGCCGGTTGCCCTCCTTTGCTCATGTCGTCGACTTGATGTTTCCATCTCGTTTGCACCGATCGCGCCCTGGACGCGCATGCCATCCGCCATGAATATGCGACTACGCGTATTCTCGAGGAGTAGCAGCCACATGAAGCAACATACCTTCGAAGCATTTTCCACCGCCGCGATCTACTGGACACCGCTTGTGCTTATGGGCACCGCGATGCCGCCAAGAGATCCCGATGAAGACGACGAGGACGACGAAGAGGAAGATGACGCCGACGAACCGCCGGTCGTGCGCGAGCCGGACGAAGACTAGACTGGCGTGTTCGGCAGCCGGCGCTATAATATCTCTCATGGGCTGGGATGCGAAAGACATAGCGCTCCTCAACAGGCTCTGGTCCGCAGGACAGAGCGCGGCGCAGATTGCGCGTCGTCTCGGGTGCAGTCGTAACGCGGTCTGCGGCATGCTGACCCGTCTGGGCTTGAAGCGCGGCCACAAGCCGCCCACAGCAACGCCCAAGATAAGGCCGCGCCCGAAGCTGAGGCCGACCTCGTCGGCTGCCTGCGCCCGTCCAGTCGCACGGAAGGTGTCGCGGAACGCAGTGCAGAGGCAGCCGCCCAAGGAATTCAGCAAGCAGCAGCTCTACTCCATGCTGGCAGAGGCGGTCAGAAACACTGGCTAAGAGCTCACCAAGAATGTGGTTGTGCTCCCGCAAGTCCCTGGCCCAGTTCGACGGGTTCGGCAGTCGTATACCCATCCCAAGGCTTCATCTGCTTGGAGTCAACAGCAGCGGTAGATGCTAGGCTGAACTTACTTGTGGTTGGCCGCCGAAAGCCGACATGTCACCGATTCAAGAGATCTTCGACTAAGCGGCACGAAGTGGAAGCCGTAATGCCGGATCTGGCCCTTTGAATGACCTGCCGTCGATATCGATGACGCCGCAACGTCGGTGGCGATCGTCGTGCGCTCGAAAAGCGATGCTTGCCAACGGTAAGGCGCTGCTTGCGGCCAACTCACCTGTTCCGCCGCGAGGAACGATTGCCTCAGCCGTGCTTTAACCGTCCGCACCTTTAATTGTTCGATCAGAAGTTTGCGAAAGCCGCCGCCGATCGAAGGACCAGTCAATGCGCATCCGTCTCGTTGGTGGCACGGGGCTTGTTCGATCGACAATCCAGGCCAGACTGTCCGCCGAAGGGCCCGAATGCGTATTGGTGTCGCACCACCCACCGCACCTGATACGCACCACATCACCCTCGATATGGTCGGACCACCGACGCTTCGAAATGGAAGGACGCTCTTGCCGGCGTTGATGTCGTTGTCAATGCGGCGGGTGCCCTGCAGGAACGGGACATGCAGGCGGTTCATGTTGCTGGCAGCGCGGCGCGGGGGGCCAATGCAATAGTGCGAAGTCATTGGAGGTCTCAGCAGGCAGTTGCTGGGCCCGGCCCGGACCTAGCAGAATCCCGCGCTAGCTTCATTGTATGCGGCGCGCGAACCGTTGGGGCTGACTGACATCAGCGCCGAACTGAACCAAGGCTGGAGCCGAGTGACTTCCGCAGTTTGCCCGAAGCTGCAAATCAGAGTCCTCTGCTCTTGTCGCCGTTTGACCCTGAACGGACGTGCTAGGCATAAACAGCTGGACGCGGTGTGGTGTGAGGTCTTGGCTTTTGGTTTGCTCGGACGTCCGCATCACGGACTGACGCGCTCGCACCAAACCCCTGTCTTACTGGGCTTGATCGCAGGCCTGCAGGATCCGGACAAAATCAGCCATGCTGGATCGATCTTCAGCCATAGCTGCAACCTGAGTATTGGACACGCGTTGGCTTCCCCGTCTGAACCACATCAGGAGGTCGGCGATGTTTCTCATGGCGGACTCTCTGCACAAACTACGGCCGTAAGCGTCAGTTGAGCGGCGAAGCGCCGCTAGATCGGGAGAAGGGCCGGCGGGCGCTACGCCGCCGGTCTCGTCCCGCAACTGCCGGCTCGCAGGGCCGGTTCCGTTACTTTTCAGTCTGGATGTATCAGTAACATTAGCCCTTGGTCGGCGCCATCGCGCGCAGGTATGAAGTGACCATACTTAGGTAGACTTGGGTTAGTGAATCGGGATCGGGAGCCATCCCGACCGGTACCGTTCGAATTGGAGGCTGCCCCCGACCAGGCCATCGCTGCCTGAGGTCGAGACACCCGGGAGGCGGTCAAGGCGCTCATTGTCGCGAACGGCTTCCTCGAGGCGCAGGTCGAGGATTGCGAGCCTCGGTTTCCGGCGGCTACTCGCGCGGCCGGTTCGTCGTCCGCGCGACCGTCCCCCGAATTGATCAAGTAGGCACCTCGAAACCGCCGTCGAAAAGGCGTCCTCGATCAAGCTGCAGATCCGAGCTTCATCCTCCACGACCAGAACTCGAATGGCATGACTCGCCTCGGCGACCGATGCGGTCGTCTCGCGTGACGGTAAGTGCGTTGGCCCGCGAATGTCGTGCGCCTCAGCCGTCGCGAGCCGGCACGATATTTGGAAGTCTACCGGCTGTCGGAATTCTCTTCGCGATGTGCGAGGCGGGTCGATGGCGCGGCTCGGATGCGGCCTACGGCAGTGCCGCCGGGTGCCCGGCTACGACGAGGTGGTTCAATTCTCGACGAGAGCGCCCACGCAAAAATTTGCCATGTGCGCGACGGCCTCGGTGCTGTGATAGTCACCGAATTCGGCAGTGGCCTCCTTGCCAGCGTACATTCGTGCGATTCCAGCGCCGCCAGGGTGATGAGGGGCCCACTCGCTGATGTCATAAACTTTTCCCGAGATGATGATCCAGCAGTCGTTCTGTGTGTTGTGCAGAGCGACCTCTTCGCGCGTGACGCGGCGCGTACCCTTCGCCGGATTGGCGGGCATCCAGAGCTTGATCCCACCGTACCTTACCTTGGCGGTTCGGCGGAAGTCCCACGGACCTAGCCTCTTGGCAGGCAACTCGCTGCCGATCTTGCGGGCGTCGTAGGCGTAGATCCAGGAATCGTCCTCGCCGCCGCGCTTATCGTGGGCAAAGGCAGGACTCACACGCTCATCGAGTCTCTCCAGTAGCGCCTTCTGCTCAGCGGTGTCCTTCGCTCGCAAATGGTCGAAGGCGAATTTGGATCCCAATTGAAAGCGGGTAGCGCGGTAATGCCGCACGCGTTCGTAGTGCAACAAGGCTGTAGGCACATCGCGCTGGTGAAGCGCAAAGGCGCTGGCAAGGGCGGCGGCGTCTTCGAAGGACTGAGCAGCTCCTTGACCGAATGTGGGAAGCATCGGGTGCGCCGCGTCACCGAGCAGGCAGATGCGGCCCTGCACCCAGGTTTCGAGCGCATCGCGATCGTAGAGACCCCACTTGGTAGGACGAACGATCGCCCCCGACAGAGCGATGAGGTCGTCTCTGCTGGGATGGCCCGCGAATGCCTCGCCGACCTCGCGAACGATCTCCTGCTGACTGACGGGAAACCAGTCGCCCTCCTCCTGCTCGAACGCGGCGGACTCAGGCTCATAATGCGCGATCCACACGTTCAACAACTCGCCGCCGCGTACCCAGTACGTGGTCGCGCCGCTCCTATCCGCCCGATGGCGGTCTATGCTGAAGGAGTTGATGGGATTGTGGTCCAGCGGGTTACCGTTCGCTTTGCGGAGGGACGCAACCCCCGTCCGCGGAATGAGTCCTCGAAAGCAGGTTACCTCCGTCCAACGCTTGGGACGCGAATTCGGCCACGCCAGCTGTAACGTCGCAGAGTTGATCCCGTCCGCACCTACGAGAAGCTCTCCCGTGGCGGTTCGACCATTCGAAAAGGTCGCTATTACCTCGCCTGCGGTCTGACGCAGCTGCGTCAGTCTGCAGTCCATGTGCACCGCGATCGGGCATGGCGCGCCGCTGTCGATACCGAAGTCGGACACTCGCTTGTACAGGCACATCAAAAGGTCCAGCCTGTGCATGTGATGAAAGCCGGCGCCGTCGCCTGCGGCGGTGACATGATCGAATGGCCTCTTTGTCACGCTCCCATCTGCGTTGAACTGTCGTGTCGACTCCAGGATTGCCGCGCGGCCGCCGTCAATGACCCCGTCGGGGCCTTTGGAATCTCCCCCATCCAGGTCGACGCCTAGCCAACGACATATTCGCGCCCCGTTGGGCGGGATGTTCAACCCGGCGCCTGCGGTGCTAGGCACCTTCGTTTGCTCGTAGACATCGACCGATGCGAACACTCCCGACTGACGCAGCGCCAAGGCCGTCATCAACCCGCCCATTCCCGCACCGACGATCACTGCCCTCATCCATCTTCCTTCCGATGCAATCGAACGCCCCTCAACTCGCGGCTGGAATAAGTTTACGGCGCCTCAATGGGCTCGAGACTAGCGCCGGGCTGATTGGCAATAAAGGATCTTGTCGCACGCCAAATAGAGTTCTGGAGTTCCTCGGTCATCGGCCTCCGTGAGCAAACACGCCGACCGAGCGCCAACTTCCATTGAGGATGAGCCAGTCGCGTCGGCTTGGCGCTGCGTTGCAAACCTCGGTGCTCGTCTACGAACCGACATTTGGCGCCGCCTTCCGAAGGCAGCGACCGGGCAGTGCGAAAGGTCATCGGACCTACCCGATCCTTTCATTGGCCCTCGCAGCCAGCAGCCAGACGGTGCGGTATACTCGGCGGTACAGGCATCATCGGCAGCACCGGCACGAATGGCGGCGCCCTGGCGCCCGGCAGCGGGTCCGGTACCCTGCGGCCCAAGGCAGCCTGGTATTCACGGCAGCATCGAGCCGGTCGAGGTCTCGTCGGCGAGCAGCGACCGCACCGATGTAACGTGCACAGCTACGCTTCCCGGCATCCTCGACCTCGAACGAATGCGACAGCCGAGGATAAAGCATGTAGCGCCCGGTCGCACAGGCAAGCTCGCGCTCCTGAAGGTGAAACCGCGCATGCGCAAATCGGTCGAAATTGCCGGCGTGGTCGTAGTGCAGATGCGTGAGAATCACGTCCTTGACGTGGGCAGCGTCGATATCGAACGCGGCAAGCGTCTCTACCGGGCAGCGCAGGTAATTCCGCCTGCGCTGCTTCGCGACCTCGGCATTGAACCCGGTGTCGATGACGAAGATGCGGCCGCCTCCCCTCGCCAGGCACACGAAATAGTCCATCGGCATTGGTCCATAAACGCGCCCTTGATCATGGGCCGTTTCGCTTTTGCGTCACCAGTCGCAGCGGGATGTTATGCAGGTTGGCGCGGCCTCGCACGGCCGGCTCTGTCCTGCCGAGCGCCTGGGCGATCTCGTCGGGTCGGCGCCCAGCCGCCGCCATCACCAGCAGCTGTTGATGCTCTTCCGGTGTCCACCTCCGGATCAACGGATAGCGTGACTGTGCCATCGTCCCGCGTCCCCAGCCTGTTGCCAGGTTATCGGGCTGCAATTGCTGAGTCGTGCTTTAACATATGATGCCTATCTCGCAGGACGAGGCGAGCGGATGGCGCCGGACTGAGCGAGCACAGGGTTTGGATGGAGGCTCCACGGCGGGGCAAGCCGGTAGTTTTCCGGGCCGTAAATTTTCGTCGGCTTTAATAATTCGAGCGAATGATCGCTCCGATGACCGGAGACCTTGACCATCAAGCAGAGGCCATCGCCGCAATGCGCAAAGCGGTCGCCGCGACCTGTGCTGCCGAGCGTTTGAAGTGGTTGAGGGCCGCTTTGGCGTGGAAACATCTTGAAAGCTTGGCGAAGGGCAAGTTGGCAGCGTGAAACTCCCCGCGAGCGGCCTGTTCGCTGGTCAAGACCTGGCGCAGTTTTCGATCATCTCCGCGAGCGCGGAGCAGAGGACGGGCTTCTCCAATCGGGGAGCATTGCGGAAGCCGCCCGGCAATCCATCGGATGTGTGGCCGGTCAGGAAGAAAAATTGCAACCCGCGACCACGAGTGATCTCCGCCACCAGTTCAGTTGTTTCATCGGCAAGCCTCAGGTCGAGAATGGCCAGATCGAAGTCTGCCACCCGCGCGACTTCGATTGCTTCCTTCAGGGTGCCTGCTTCGGCGATGACCTTGTCGCCCAACTCCTCCAGCATGTCGCAGACCATCATGCGGATCGGCGCTACGTCCTCCACCACGGAAGATTGAGAGTGCGCCCATGCTCCGTCTCGTCGGCCTTGATATCCGCCATGCAGCCGGCCAGCTCCCTGGGGCCCTCGGATCGGCCTATGTTCACTTTTGGACACATTTTCAGGGAACAAAGCGCCGCAACATAGTAGGTTCAGCGTTCCGAGACGGAGTGAACATGACAGCGCCGTCGCCTCTCATCTTGGTGGTGGAGGATGAATACCCATTGCAGGCGGTGTCGAGGAAGCCCTGCTGGAGGCAGGCTTCGCGACTGACATCCTCTCGTCTGCCGAGGTAACGATTGGGGTTCGCAGGGCGTCCCAAATAGCATCCTGTTGCAGAAGCCGTTTGCACCGGCCCAGCTTGTCACTGCGGTCTCGAAGCTCCTCAATGAGGTCCCACCGACGCACAAGTAAAAACCACCGCCGTCACTGGCTCGCACAGCAAGCCAGCGTCCCAACCGTCCATGGCGGCAGGAACGAAGCTCGGCAATGAACATTTTTTAGTCTCAGTTGCCTCGTTCGCTCCGCCTGCAATAGCGCAGGGTATGCTCACGTGCGGCAAATGCGATGAGATCGACAACAAGATCGCGCGCCATAGTCGGTTGTTGTCTCTTGTCACTGACAAGATCGCGAGAGACGGTATCGCCGACTTGATCGAGGAAATGACGACGGCGAAAGCGGCGCTTCATCCCAACCAGAGGAGAAGTAAGCTCGCACTCGAACGCGCCAATCGGCCGTAGATCCTCGCCGACAGTTCCATCAACATTCTCTTTCTCGCGGGCGCGACCGCAGATCGATGCGAGCAATCAATCTCTCTCCTGAATTCATTCAAATCTCTGCCATTTGCCAAGGGCAGATTTGCTTCCGGTGAAGCGTGTCGATCAAGCGTGTCGCAAGACTGGTGCACACGTCCGGCCCGCTACCGACATGAAATGGGAGTTACGCCATGCAGCATCTGCCGAACGATACCTTCGACGTCATCCTTGACCAGTTTGGTCAAATCGAGACCGTGTACGGAGATCTCGGATTTCCCGCAGCCAAGGACGTCTCGGGCGGCAACGACACCGTGACGGCAACGTCACCGAGCTCAATACGAGGCTCACGATCTTCGGCGATGACCAGTCGATGCTGCTTGGTCACTCGCAAGGCGGAAACGACACATTGTTCGCCGATATCGGCGGCGGCTGGAACACCGCTCTCGTGGTGGGCGATGCCAAATCGATGATCGACGACGCCAAGGGCGGCAATGACACCATCGTCGCGGATGCCCATGGCACGGTCTATACCACTGTCTCGGCCTTCGGCGACGTCGCGGGGGACATGTCGGGCAACGCGCAGGGCGGCCATGACGAGATAACCGGCTCGATCGCGTGGCGCGGTGGCGCCAACCTGTTCGCCGGCGATGCCGGCGGTTCCATGATGACACCTCGCACGGCGGCAACGACACGCTCGATGTCAGCGTGCTCACCACGACGGCGTGGCGACCGTCAGTGGCGACGCCATCGGCGCCTTGCGCGGCCTCGCGCAAGGCGGCAATGACAATATGACGGTCACCTTGAACGGCGACAGCGCCATAGCCGGCGCGACCTTGTCGGGGGACTCGTCGACGTCCCTGATGGATCTTACCGAGGGCGGCGACGATGTCCTGACCGTCAAGATCGAAGGCCAGTACGCGGATGCGGTCTCGTCAGTGTACGGCGACGCGCCGATCATGGCCGGTCATTCTCATGGTGGCAACGATATCCTCAATGGCGGCGTCGGCCGGGATTTCATGTATGGCGATGCAGGAATCTATGAACCGGCGGCGCCAGGCTCGATCACCGGCGGCAGCGACACGCTGAACGGCGGAGCGGGCGACGACTGGATGTGGGGCGGAGGAAACAGCGACTTCTTCGCCTTCAGCACCGGCTCCGGCAACGACACGATCGCCGACTTCGATCAGGGCAACAAGGCCGTCGGCAGCACCGCAGCGGAACACGATCTGATCGATGTGCAGGATTACGGCTTCGCGGACTGGGCGGCGCTGTCGAGTCTGATCAGCGACAATGCTTCCGGCGATGCCGTGATTCATCTCTCCGACAACGACTCGATCACGCTGGACGGGATTCACGCGGCGAACCTGCATCCGACCGACTTCATCATCTGAGGGAATAAATCAAAGCGGCGATGTCGTACCCCGACGCGCGGGGCGACATCGCAATCGCGAGTGCGCAACGACCAGTTTCGCCGCACGGCGCAGCGAAACCTGTCGCGAACAAACTCTGTCCCGAATTCCAGCAAATCTCCGCCATCGACCAAAACTAGATTCGTCTCCGTGAAGCGTGGTCACAGCACTTCGCGCAAGAGTTTTGCCGATGTCAGGCCCGCCTCCGACAATGAAGTGGGAGTTACGCCATGCAGCATCTGCCGAACGACACCATCGACATCCTGCTCGACCAATTTGGCCAAATCGAAACCGTCATCGGAGATCCGAACTTTCCGACCACCACGGACGCCCGGGGCGGCAACGACACCGTGACCGCAACCATCACTCAGCCCGAAGCAGAGGTCACGATCTTTGGCGACGACAACACGACGCTGCATGGCCAGTCCCACGGCGGCAACGACACGCTCACGGTCAACGTCAACTACGGCTGGAACGCCGCCCTCGTGGTCGGCGATGCCCAGGCGATGACCGACGACGCCAAGGGCGGCAACGACACGATCGATACCCAAGACCACTCGATGTATACCAACGTGCATGCTTTCGGCGATGTCGCCGGCGACATGTCCGGCAATTCGCACGGCGGCAGTGACACCATCACGGGCGCTGTGGGCTGGCGAGGCTTCGACAATGTGTACGCCGGCGATGCCGGTGGCTCCATGAGCGGCACGGCGCAGGGTGGCAACGACACGCTCGACATCAGCTTGAACACCCGGGAGGGTTCAGCGAGAGCCAGCGGCGATGCCATCGGCTCCATCAGCGGCGATGCGCATGGCGGCAACGACAACATCATCTTGACCATGAGCGGCGAAAACGTCTGGGCCGGTGCGTCGCTGTCGGGAGATTCCTCCACGTCCCTGACCGACAACGCACAGGGTGGCGATGACATCCTCACGGTCAAGATCAGCACCGAGTACACCGACGATGCGCGCGATCTGCTGTTCGGCGACGCTCCGACCATGTCCGGCAATGCCCATCGCGGCAACGATATCCTCACCGGCGGAGCGGCCACCGACTTTCTGTATGGCGATGCAAAGGTCTATGATCCCGCAACACCGGGCTCGATCACCGGCGGCAAGGATATGCTCAACGGGGGCGCCGGAAATGACCAGCTTTCGGGCGGCGGGAACAGCGACACCTTCGTCTTCAACACCGGCTCCGGCAACGACCTCATCACCGACTTCGATCAAGGAAACAAGGCGGTCGGCAGCACCGTGACCGAGCACGATCTGATCAACCTGCACGATTACGGCTTTGCGGACTGGACGGCGCTGTCGAAGCTGATCAGCGACAATGCCGACGGCGATGCCGTGATTCATGTATCGGCGAGCGACACCATTACACTCGACGGTGTCCACGCCGCGAGCCTGCACCCGACCGACTTCCTCATCTGAGAAAAGCAGGCATCTCGCCCCGCCTACAGCGGGGCGAGACCCGGGTTACTCCCCGCCCACAGGATCCCTTCAGCCGCCCCCTGACGCTGGCGACCGCCTTTGGCCGCGACGAGCCAGTTGATGTCGTCGAACTTCTCCGTCAGGTCCGCGACCAGATGCGTCGTGCCAGGATGCAGCGGTCCTGCCTCATTGGCGCTCACCGTTCACGATCGCAACGACCTTGCCCCATGGGCTCTCAGAACCACGGATGGTCTAGGATCGCGCCTCGGCCCGGTCAGATGCCGTGCTTGGTGCCGGGTCCAGTTGGCAAGAGCTAAGAAGCTCTTCTAATTGCCCGGCCGACCTTCTGCAGAGCCTCGAAGGCTCCCATGCGCTGATCAACCCAGCCCGCCAAAGCGGCCTGGGGTTGATGGATGTCTCCCAAGACCGACATCGCCTGCATCGCCTCACTG
Source organism: Bradyrhizobium sp. MI1.4 (assembly GCF_055811315.1). Lineage (NCBI taxonomy): Bacteria > Pseudomonadati > Pseudomonadota > Alphaproteobacteria > Hyphomicrobiales > Nitrobacteraceae > Bradyrhizobium > Bradyrhizobium sp. MI1.4. The sequence goes on from NZ_JBVVPP010000023.1 coordinate 21,371, forward strand.
AGGTCGGCATGGTCGCCCGAGGCAACTGATCCAAGCATCGCGGAGCCGAGCAGGACGGCCTCCGGAGAGGCTGGCGCAGCGACCGTCAAACTCGTCATATCGGCGAGGACCTGCCGCACGAGGCGGCCCTTTGCGGCACCGCCGCTGACCACGATCGTATCGACCGCAATGCCCTTGTCTTGCTGAGCGCGAACGATCTGCCGGGCCCCGCAGCCGAGGCCGCAAAGCCCGGCAAGATAAAGCGCGAGCAGACTCTCCAGATCCGAGCGCATATCAAGGCCCGCAATCAGTGCGCGCGCGCCGGGATCGGCGAACGGCGCTCGATTGCCGAGGAATTCAGGGACGACATGAAGCTGGCCGACCAACTCCGGGAGCATTTCGGCACGGCCGCGTGATTCGATTTCCGAGGCAAGCCAATCCGCAAGCGTCTGCTGCTTCTGGCCCGCAGCCTGTGTCGCTTGCGCGGAATTCGGATGCATCTGCAACAGATGCTCGATCGCAGCGCCGGCGGCCGACTGTCCGCCTTCATTGAGCCAAAGCCCAGGCACCATGGCCGAGAAATAGGGTCCCCAAACGCCAGGGACGAAGAAGGGGTCCGGTGTGGTCGACATGGTGCAGGCGGACGTTCCGAATACATAGGCCATGCGCGTGAGCACCGTGCCCGCCGCTCCGCGCGCCCCCACCGTACCAACACCGCCGGCATGTGCATCGATGAGGCCGGCGGCGACCGGCGTACCCATCGCGAGTCCGAGATCGGCCGCGGCCTTCGCCGTCAGGCCCGCTGCCAGCCTGGTCCCGCCGGGCACGATCTCGGTGCCGATCCTGCGGAACTGCTCATCCGGCAGCACGCCGAGGCCAATCCTGCGGAAGAATTGATCGTCCCAGCGGTCTTCGTGGCCCAGATAGGTCCACTTGCACGTCACGGTACAAATGGAGCGGGACAAACTCCCTGTTGCACGCCAAGTGAGAAAATCAGTCAAGTCCATAAACTGCCACGCATGGGAGAACGTCTCGGGCATGTTTTCGGCGAGCCACAACAGTTTCGGCGTCTCCATCTCGGGAGAGATCGTTCCGCCGACATAGTCGAGAACTTTCTCGCCCGTCTGGTTGATACGGCGCGCCTGATCCGCAGCGCGGTGATCCATCCATACAACGACGTTGCGAGCAGGATCGCCGGACGGCCCGACGGGCAGCGGCACACCCGCCTCGCCAAGCACCACCAGCGAGCAGGTCGCGTCAAAGCCTATGCCGGCGATACTGTCCGCCGCGATACCCGCCTGCACCACCGCGCTACGCACGCTGCGGCATACGGCACGCCAGATATCCTCGCTCGACTGCTCGACGACGTCGCCAGCCTCCCGCCAAAGTGCAACAGGGGCGCTGTCACTCGCCAGGAGCCTGCCAGAGCGGTCGAAGAGTCCGGCCCGTGCGCTGCCGGTGCCGACATCGATGCCAAGGAAATGGCGGTTATCGGGTTGCTTGTTCATCTCAGGATCGCCGATCGGAAGATGTTACAGATCGTTGCTCTGCGGCAGAATGACGAGGTCGCGGATGGTGACGTTTCTCGGGCGCGTCAACATGAAGAGCACTGCCTGCGCGACTTCCACCGGCTGCATCAAGCCACCGGCCGCCATTTCCTCCTCGATCTTCTCTTTGGGCCAATCCTTGATGAGCGCGGTCACGACTGGACCGGGCGCAACGGCGCCGACGCGCAAACCGTGTTTCGCGACCTGCCGGCGCAGAGTATGCACAAAAGCCTGCACGGCGTGCTTGGACGCGGTATAGATCGGTTCCCAGACGACAGGCACGAGACCTGCGATCGAACTGGTGACGATGATGTCGCCGCTCTTGCGCTCAACCATGTGCGGCAGCACCGCATGGATCGACCGGAACAGCGCATTGACGTTCAAATTGAGCATGCGGTCCCACGCGTCGGGATCGCCGCCAAGCACCTCGCCGCCGACATAGGCACCAGCATTCGCATGGAAGATGTCCAGTTGACCCGCTTTCTCCAGCACCTGCGGCATCATCGCTTCCATGCTCAGGGGATCGGTGAGGTCGATACGTAACGGAATCGCCTGATCGCCCAGCGCAACGCAGGCGCTGCTCAGCGCCTCTTCCGCCCGATCGATCAGCACCACCCGCGCGCCGGCCCCGATCAATGTTCTGGCGCATTCGAGACCGATGCCCGATGCGGCGCCGGTGATCGCCGCGACTTTTTCTGCAAGTTCCTGGGCCAAGGCTTGTCCTTTTCCTATGAGAGTTGTTCAAGCTCGGCCGTGGGAAAGGCGCGAGCGCCGTGCCAGCGAATCGACGATGACTGCAATGGCAAGGACCGCGCCCGTAATCATGTACCGCAGCGACGAGGAGAGATCGAGCAGCGTGAGGCCGCTCGCGATGGACTGGATGACGATGACGCCGAGGAGCGCGGAATAGGCGCTCCCGCGGCCGCCAAACAGGCTTGTGCCACCGATGACCGCGGCGGCGATCGCGTTGAGGTTCACATCCCCGGTCCCGGCCTGCTGGCTGGAAGATGCCAGCCGCGCTGCGGCCAGAATGCCGCCGGCCGCGGCCAGCGTGGAGCACAGCATGAATGCGGTCGAATAGACCCGGCGAACGTTGATGCCAGCCCGACGGGCCGCCTCGCGATTGCCGCCGACGGCAGACATCGAGCGGCCCCATTTGGTTCTCGTCAATGCGTAATTCATGATCACGCACAAGCCGACGAACAGACCAAACATCCAGGGAATGCCGCGCCCGAGATTGAGATAATAGACAACGAATTCGAGCACGATGGTGACCAGCAGCGCCTTCAGCACCATGCGACCAAGCGAACTGGCCGATAGCCCCGCCGCCCGCCGGCGCGCGGCCGTTCGGTAGCCGGTCACGAACATAACCACGCTCGCGACCGCCGCCAGCACGTAGGATACGATCGACGGCATGACGAGCATCTGTCCGAAATTGACCAGCGCCGATCCATACGGAAGGTTGATCGAGCCGGAGGAGCCGAGCAGATACAGCTGCAGGCCGAGCCACGTCAGCAGGCCGGCCAGCGTCGAGACGAAGCTCGGCATACCCAGACGATTGAACAAAAATGCATAGAGCGCGCCGATGGCAGCGCCCAGCACCAACGCCGTGACGATCGCCACGGCGACCGGCCAATCCTGAGCGACCCAAAGCACGCCGACGAGCGCCGAAGAGAACCCGCTCACCGATCCGACCGACAGATCGATCTCGCCGACCATCAGGATACAGACGATGCCCAGCGAGATCACACCCACTGTCGCGCAATCGAAAAGCAAATTGACCAGATTGTTCGGCGCGAGAAAAACAGGGTTGAGAGTCTCGAACGCCGCGCAGATGACGATGAGCCCGACGACCACCGGCAGCGATCCGAGATCGCCCGACCGCACACGGTCCACAAAGGCGCCGATCGTGTTTCCAAGCGTGTCCGCGTGCTTGACTCGTTCGTCACTGCGGTCGAGCAACCGCGCCGTCGAAACCTGTTGCGTGTCGTCGGTCATCGCCCAAGCTCCGGCGACTGATGGGCGCGGCGCCGCCTGGCGCGGCGCGAGACAGAATTTTCGTCCGCTCCGGTAATCGCCGTAACGAGATCCTGATTGGACACGTCGGGATCGAACTCGCCGTTGTTGCGACCGAGGCGCAGCACCACGATCCGATCGGCAACCGCGCGGACGTCCTCCATGTTGTGACTGATCATGATGACGCCGAGACCGCGTGCGCGAACGCGTTCGACGAGGTCTAGCACCTCAGCGGTTTGGGCAACGCCGAGCGCCGCAGTCGGCTCGTCGAGCAGAATGAGTTTCGGCTCAGTCAGCAGCGAGCGCGCGATCGCCACGGTCTGGCGCTGTCCGCCGGAGAGCGACGCCACGGGCTCTCGCACGCTCGGGATCCGCGCTGACAGCTCGTTGAGCAAGGTACAGGCGCGAAGCTCCATGGAGACCTCGTCGAGCCGCAGCGGGTTGAGCTCGCGGCCGAGGAAGATGTTTGCGACCACGTCGAGATTCTCGCAGAGGGCCAAATCCTGGAAAACGGTGGCGATGCCGAGGCCGAGTGCCATGGATGGGTCGGACAGGACAACATGTTCACCGCCGAACGTGATCGTTCCGGAGGTGGGTTGGTGCACGCCGGCAAGGATCTTCACCAGCGTGGATTTTCCTGCACCGTTATCACCCACAAGTGCCACGACTTCGCCGGCATGCACATCGAGATCAACATCGGTCAGGGCGGACACGGCGCCGAAATGCTTGGAAATTCCGCGAAGACTCAAGACCGGCTTGCGCGGTCCGCCCTGCGCGTCATCGGCATCCGAGATCGTGGTCATGTCCCAATTCGCCCTCTCATCCTTCGTCCCCGCCCCCCGGAGCGGCCGGGGCCCCCCGGGTCACAGGGGGGTTGCCAACGTATTTGAAACCCCCGCAAATAGGCCCCGGGAGAGCGGGTAGGGCGGGGGGGTAGTATTTTAGATAA
>NZ_JBVVPP010000023.1:25871-96457 GCF_055811315.1 Bradyrhizobium sp. MI1.4
CGGGGCCCCCCCGCCCCCCCCCCCCTCCCCCCCCCCCCGCCCCCCCCCACACCCCCCCCCCACCCCCCCCCCCCGCCCCCCCCCCCCCCCCGGGGACCGACGTCGTCACTGCGTGATGCCAAGCTTCTTGCAACCCGCGGCATATCGGCCCGTGCAGAGCTGATCGGCCGTCTGGATCTTCTTATCGATAATCTCCGCCTTCAGGTTCTCCTGAGTGACGACGGCCGGCACGAACAACTTCGATGGCGCATTGAATAGCGTAGCTTCCGCCTTGGGCATCTCTCCGGAGAGGAATTTCACCGCCGCTTGCGCCGCAGCAGCTGCCACGATCTCACTGGGTTTGGAGATCGTGTTGTACTGATCGCCTGCGATGACGAGCTGAAGCGCGGCAATCGTCGCATCGTTGCCCGTCACCGGCGGCACCGGCTCGATACCTGCGGCCTTGAAGGCGGCAATTGCGCCACCGCCCGTGCCGTCATTGGCAGCTACGACGCCGAGGATCTTCTTGCCGAAGCGGGTGATCTGGCCACTCGCCCATTGCTGCGCCTTCGGCGGCGCCCAGTCCGGCGTGTCGTATTCGGCCAGAATTGGATAGCCGCTCTTATCAAGCCCCTCGTGGATCCCCTTCTTGATGAGTCCCGCAGCGGCATCGGTCGGCGATCCATTGATTTCGAGTACGCCTTCGCCCTCCTTCGCCGTCGCGTTGGCGGCCTTAAGATGCTTGACGAGCGATTCGGAGATAGCCTTGCCGATGGCTTGATTGTCGAAGGACACGTAAAAATCGACCTTGGCGTCGGGGACCGGCCGGTCATAGGCAATGACCTTGATGCCTTGCGATTGTGCCATCTTGACCAGGGATGCCGCGGCAGTGGAGTCGACGGGGTCGAGCACGATTACCTTGGCGCCCTGCGAAATCACCGAGTTGAATTGCTGTTGCTGCCGCGCGGCATCCGCGCTGGCGTTCTGGTAGATCACCTTGCAACTGTCGCACAGCTTCTTCATCTCTGCGACGAAGCCCGGATAATCATGTTGTTCATAGCGGGTGGAGGCCTGGTCCGGCATCAGGAAGGCGACGGTCGCGTTCTTCACCTCTGCGGCCCGCGAAGAAATGGCTGTTGTGCCGAGCAGCGAGAGGGCTATGCCAATTGTGCCCGCATATTTAGCAGAGAACTTTCTCATTTCAGATTTCCTTTCCAGACTGGGTGTCAGGGTGTCGTCGTTGATCCTTCGAAGTCAGGCCCTCGCTGCTTCCGTTTCCGACGGCACGATGAGCGCCGGTGCTCGGAGCCGCGCAGAATTCTGGTCGAACGATTGCTGTCGCGGACCGCCGTCGGCGTGTCCGCGTCATTCTTCCGTAACGATCCTCCTTCTTTGCTCCTATGCGGCTAGGCCGCGTGCGCCTCATCGATGTTGTGCGCCAACAATCGTCTGAAGCGCGAAGGGGGCATGCCTTTCTCGGCCAGGAACTGCCGGTTAAAATTGGAGAGATTGTTGAAGCCGACCTCGAAGCAGATGTCGGTGATGGAAGCCTGCTCGTCGCTCATCAATATCTGACAAGCGAGATTGATACGCAGCCGCTTAACGTATTGCACCAATGACATGCCCGTGTGCCGGCGGAACGAGCGCGAAAATGCGCTTTGCGATTGACCGGCGATCGCAGCAAGCTCCGCTTCGCCGAAAGGTTGCGTCAGATTCTTCCGGATGAATGCGAGTGCCTTGTTCATTCCCACGGACATGTAGCCAGACGGATCGGGCAGATAGTTTGGGCTGGACAGCGGACGCGCCTGTCGCGCGGCGCGACAGAGTATCCCCAAGATCATCAAGAACAGCTCGATCCGGCGCACGCCGTTCGCCGTGACGATCTCCTCCATGAGTGGGACGAGCGCATCGCTCGTGCTGCGGGTGAACAGCGCACCACGCCGGGAAAAATCCAGCAGTGCGGCAAGGCCCGAAAGCTCAGGCATGACCTTCATCAGGTCGCCGATGAATTCTTCGCTGAATTGAAGGATGCGTCCGCGTAGCGGGATGGCGCACTCTGCCGGCAGATCGCTCACCCAATTGTGCGGCAAATTGGGGCCGGTGAGCACGAGATTACCTGGTTCGAAGTCGCCGATGAAGTCACCGACGAAATAGCGTCCGCTGGTGGCCACGACCTGATGGAGCTCGTACTCGGGATGGAAATGCCAGCGGACGGTGTGGAATGGGTAGCCGTGCGACCACGCCTTGAATGACTCGCCGCGCCGTATCTGGACAACTTCCAGGTCCGGTTCCATGTCCCCTCCCTTCAGGCCGGTGCGGCTTGTAATGATCCGCCTCCGCTCCCTTATCGGCTGATTGGTTCAGCGCTTCCTCTCGTTGGCAGAGTAGCGACCAGTACCTAGGCACGCCACCACCATTTCAGATGTGAACTGATACTTTTTTGACGTGCAGCACGCCGTCCGGCCAAGTTCCCGGATTGAAGGCAGCGTTCCGCACCAACGGCACTATTACGCCGGCCGCCTCCCCCGCCAATGCCGACGGCGCCGCGGCTCCCATCCTTGCAAAACGCTGTCTCGCCGATCGCGATGGCCTACCCGTGCTGGCACAGATCAAAGGTCATGCCACCCACGCTGCCAAATTGGTCCAGGGGAGGATCTCAGCCGCGCGCCTTCAAATGCATCATCGGGTAATGCTCATAGTGGCCGGCGCCGTTCTTCACGACAGGATCTTCCGAGGTGACCGCCTCGATGTCGAGATCGTTTGGGATCTGATAGAGCGACACGCCATAACCGCCACGCGGGTCCGTGACGGGACCGTGCGCGACGATCTGCCCCTTTGCGAGCAGATCATCCAGGAACGCACCGTGCTGCTTCATCCATTGTTTCTCAGCGGCGCTCATGGTCGCCAGGAAATCCGCCCGGGGCGGAATGTACTTGCAGAGATAGTACTTCATTGGCCGCTCCTCGGTGAAAACGACATTTCAGCTTGCTTGTCGGCCTGGCCCGCCCCCCCAACTTGAGAGATCAATCGGTCACGCCGATCCGCTGCTCAATGCGATCAGCGAGCATTGATCTCGGCACTGAAGCGCTCGCATGCAAACCTTTGTCAAGCAACGGCGCGCGTGGCCAGATCGGCGACAGTACCGTCAAGAAATCCAGTCAGCCGCTGCCGGATGATCTGCTCGGCTTCCCTCATGATGCGGTCGATCAGCTCCTTCACCGTCGGGATATCGTGGATCAGTCCGACCACCATGCCGCAGCTCCAAGCACCGGCATCCATGTCACCATCGACCATCACCCTGGGGTAGACACCCGCGACCTGCTCATGGATGTCCTCGATCTTGAGGCTCGCCCCCTTCTCGCGCTCGACCTCGAGCAATTGATCGACACCCTTGTTCTTCAGCACGCGCTCGGTGTTACGCAGCGCGCGCATGACCAGCACGGTATCGAGTTCGGTGGCTTTGACGAGGGCCTGCTTGACGTTGGCGTGGACGGGAGCTTCCCTGGTTGCGACGAAGCGGGTACCCATGTTCATGCCGGCGGCGCCCATCGACAGCGCAGCAACGAGGCTGCGCGCATCCGCCATGCCACCCGAGGCCACGAACGGAATCTTCAGTTCATCCGCCGCGCGCGGCAGCAGGATCATGTTCGGGATATCGTCCTCGCCGGGATGGCCGCCGCATTCGAAGCCGTCGACGCTGACGGCGTCGCATCCGATCTTCTCGGCTTTCAGCGAATGCCGCACCGAAGTGCATTTGTGGATCACCTTAATGCCGGCAGCCTTCAGCGCGGGCATGTACGCTTCCGGGCTGCGGCCGGCGGTCTCCACCGCCTTGACGCCACCTTCCTTGATGGCGGCGATATATTCCGGATAAGGCGGTGCAGTGAAGCTCGGCAGGAAGGTCAGGTTCACACCGAACGGCTTGTCGGTCATGTCGCGACAGCGCGCGATTTCCTTCGCCAGCAGCTCCGGCGTCCGCTGGGTCAGGCCGGTGATGATGCCGAGACCGCCGGCATTCGAGACCGCGGCGGCAAGCTCGGCAAAGCCGACATAATGCATGCCGCCCTGGATGATCGGATGCTGGATGCCGAACAGTTCAGTGATTGCTGTCTTCACGTGCGCTTTCTCCGCTTTCCGATCAGTTGACGAGTTCAAATAGGCCGGCCGCGCCCATGCCGCCGCCGATGCACATGGTCACCACGCCGTACTTCGCCTTGCGCCGCCGCCCCTCGATCAGGATATGGCCCGCAAGCCGGCTGCCCGTCATGCCGTAGGGATGGCCGATCGCGATCGAGCCGCCATTGACGTTCAGCTTGTCCGGATCGATGCCGAGCTTGTCGCGGCAGTAGATCACCTGGACAGCATAGGCTTCGTTCAGCTCCCAAAGATCGATGTCATCGATCCTCAGGCCGTGGCGCTTGAGAAGGCGCGGGATCGCCGCGACCGGACCGATGCCCATTTCGTCCGGCTCGACTCCGGCGGCGACGAAGCCGCGGAAGATGCCGAGCGGCTTAAGGCCCTTCTTGGTGGCGGTCTTGTCGCTCATGAGCACGCAGGCCGATGCTCCGTCGGAGAGCTGGCTGGCATTGCCGGCCGTGATGGTCTTGCCTTCGAATACCGGCTTGATCTTCGCCAATCCTTCCGCCGTGGTCTCGGGGCGCGGCCCTTCGTCCTTCGACAGCGTCACCTGCTGATAGGAGACCTCCCTGGTGTCCTTGTTGACGACGGCCATCGTCGTTGTGATCGGGACGATCTCGTCATTGAAGCGACCGGCCTGCATCGCGGCACCAATGCGGCGCTGACATTCGAGGCTGTATTCGTCCTGCCGGTCGCGACCGATCTTGTAGCGCTCGGCGACAATCTCGGCAGTGTCGAGCATCGACATGTACATCTCGGGCTTCATCGCCATCAGCTCGTCGTCGACGGCGTGGAACCTGTTCATGTGGTCGTTCTGCACCAGGCTGATCGATTCGATGCCGCCTCCGATCGCGATCTCGACGCCATCCAGCATGATCGAGCGGGCCGCGACCGCGATCGCCTGCAGGCCGGAGGCGCACTGCCGATCGATCGTGGTGCCGGCGACGGTGACCGGCAGGCCGGCACGAACCGCCCCCTTGCGTGCGACGTTCATCACCATGGTGCCCTGCTGCATCGCGCAACCCATCACCACGTCTTCGACCTCGTCCGGCTCAACGCCCGCGCGCCTCACCGCTTCGGCCATCACATGGCCAGCCATGGTCGGCCCCTCGGTGTTGTTCAGCGCACCGCGATAGGCCTTGCCGACGCCGGTGCGGGCGGTGGAAACGATAACTGCCTCTGTCGTCATGGCTGCCTCTTTGGTTACGCTGCCGCGTCGAGCTGCACATAACGCAGCAAGTGGTGAGCGGGATCGCCGAACTGGATATTGATCGAGGAGATTCGCTTAAAGTAGTGACCGACGTTCAATTCGTCGGTCATGCCCATGCCGCCGTGGAGCTGCACCGCCTGGTCGGCGATGAACTTGCCGGCATAGCCGACCCTCGACTTGGCGCCGGAGGCGAGGCGCGAGATGCCACTTTCGCCGGCACCGAGGCTGAGACTGAGATGCTGCATCAGGGAAAGCGCCTCCTGATGCGCGATGAACATGTCGACCATCCGGTGCTGCAACACCTGGAAGCTGCCGATGGTGACGCCGAACTGCTTTCGGGCCTTGGCGTATTCCAGCGTCGCAGAGTTCAGTTCGGCCATCGCGCCGACCGCCTCGGCGCAGAGCGCGCCGATGGCCCTGTCGCGGCAGCCTTCCAGCAGGGCGACGCCTTCGCCCTCGCTGCCGAGCAACTCGCCGCGCACATCGCGGAAAGTGATCTCCGCGGCACGGCGGCCGTCGATGGTCTTGAAGCTCCGCAATTCGAGATTCGCCGCCCGGGCGTCGACGACGAACAGGCTGACGCCGCCACAATCGTCGCGCTTGCCGGCAGTCCGGGCGGAGACGATGAGATAATCGGCCCAAGGCGCCGCTATGACGGCGGTCTTCTCACCACTAAGCGTGTAGTCCTTTCCCTCTCGCCGCGCCGTGGCCGCGACATTGGCGAGATCGAAGCGCGAGTTTTTTTCGGTCCAGGCCAGCGCCCAGATCTTGTGTCCGGCGATGATATCGGGAATGAAGGCCTGCTTCTGCTCTTTCGTCCCTGCCTGCTCGATCAAGCCGCCGACCAGCACGACCGTCTCCACGTACGGCTCCACGACAAGGTGGCGGCCGAACTCCTGGGCAACGATCATAGTAGAGAGCGGGCCGCCACCAAGTCCGCCGCTCTCCTCGGAGAATGGCGCGGCGAGCAGGCCGAGCTCCGCAAAAGCGCCCCACTGCTTGCGGCTCCAGCCCTCTTCGCTGGCCACGATCTTGCGGCGCGCCTCGAAGCTGTATTGGTCGCGTAGCATACGCTGTACGCTGGAGCGCAACAGTTCCTGCTCTTCCGTGAACTGGATATCCATCCGATCCTCTTGTTGCGCTGTTGCTAGAGACCGAGCACCGCTTTGGCGATGATGTTGCGCTGGATCTCGTTTGATCCACCGTAGATGCTGAGCTTGCGCGCGTTCAGGTATTTCTCCGACGCTGTGTGGCCGTAATCGGCACCCGGCATGAACTGGTTTGCGCCCGACGGTTGCTCGCGAAGCGCCAGGCCATAGTTGCCGATGGCACGATGTGTGAGCTCGGTAATGCCCTGGAAGATCTCGGTGCCGCGGATCTTGAACAGCGAGGCCGCGGGCCCCGGATCGATGCCGCGCGCCATCTGGGCAACGACCCGCAGCTCGGTGGCCTCGAGCGCGAGCACATCGAGCTCGAGCCGGCCGATCTCCTTGCGAAATTCGAGATGCGCCGGATCGTCCGCTGCGATCTCCGCTTTCACGATCTTCTTCAACCGGTCGAGGTAGCGCGTCGACCGGCCGATCCCGGCCATGCTGGTGCGCTCGTTGCCCAGCAGGAATTTTGCGTAGGTCCAGCCCTTGTTCTCCTCGCCGATCAGGTTCTCGACGGGAACGCGGACATCCTCGAGGAAGACGTCATTGACCTCGTGCGAACCGTCGATCGTGATGATCGGACGCACGGTCACGCCTGGCGACTTCATGTCGATCAGGAGGAACGAGATGCCCGCCTGAGGCTTGGCGCTCGAATCAGTACGCACCAGGCAGAAGATCCAGTCGGCGTGCTGCGCCAACGTTGTCCAGGTCTTGTGACCGTTGACGATGTAATGGTCGCCGTCGCGCACAGCCTTGGTCCGGACGGTGGCGAGGTCTGAGCCTGAGCCCGGCTCGGAATAGCCTTGGCACCACCAGTCTTCACCCGACAGTATCCGCGGCAAGAACTTCTGCTTCTGGGCATCATTGCCGAAGGTGTAAATGACCGGACCAACCATGGTGACGCTGAACGCCAACGGCGGCAGCGTCCCGGCCCGGCTGGTCTCCTGCTCGAAGATGAAACGCCGGGTGATCGACCAGCCGGGGCCGCCAAATTCCTTGGGCCAAAGCGGCGCGATCCAGCCCTTCTCGTAGAGAATTTGGTGCCAGAGCAACGATTGCTCTTTGGTCAGGTCGGTCTCCGGATTAGGGACCCGCATTTCCTTCGGATAGTTTTCGGCGATGAAAGCGCGCACCTCATCACGGAAGGCCGCATCTTCGGGAGACAGTGCGAGTTCCATCTGCGCTTCCTACCACTTCTCACCGAAGGGGCGGATTTCCAGCTCAAAGGTCCAGGCGCTCTTCGGCTGCTGATACAGCTGCCAATAGGACGCCGCGACCGAGGCCGGCGGCATCAGCAGATCCGGATCGTCGAGCGCATTAGGCCCGAGCGCTTCCAGGCGCCGCTGGCGGACCCATTCGGTGTCGACGCCGGAATCGATAACGAGGTGCGCGACGTGGATATTCTTCGGGCCGAGTTCGCGCGCCATTGCCTGCGCCACAGCGCGCAGTCCGAATTTGGCGCTGGCAAAGGCGGCATAGCCGCTGCCACCGCGCAATGAAGCGGTCGCACCGGTGAAGAAGATGTTGCCCTGGCCGCGCGGCAGCATCAGCCGGGCCGCCTCGCGCCCGGCGAGGAAGCCGGAGTAGCAGGCCATCTCCCAGACCTTGCGGAACACGCGCTCGGTCGTCTCGAGGATCGGGAAGTTGACGTTGGCACCAATATTGAAGATGCAGACATCCAATGGTGCGTGCTTGTCGGCGTCGCTCAGAAAGGAGACGATCTCCTCCTCCTTGCGCGCGTCGAGCGAACGTGCGTGGATCTCGCCGCCGGCAGCCTCGATCTCCTTGACCAGCGGCGCCAGCTTGTCGCCGTTGCGGCGACCCGCGAAGACAGTAAAGCCCTCGGAGGCAAATTTCTTGGCGATCTCGCCGCCGATGAAATCGCCCGCGCCGATCACGGCGACGGTTGCATTTCTCTTTTTCAAGGAACTTCTCCCAGTTAGGTTAGGCGCGCTGTGTGCGAAGCAGTTCTATCGGCCCTGGTGGACCACATTTTTTGAGCGAGACCAGAACGATCGGGATTCGCCATCGCGCCGATCGAGGCTACCATGGTCGTGGCGCAGTCCTCGATCGGCCCGATCTGGTCCACCGCTTTGGCAAGATGGCGATCTGTCGATTGGTCGATGCGGCCAGCAAACCGAAAAGCGGTTTGATCGAGACCGAGTGCTTGCGACAGCTTCGCCACGACTAACCGCCTCCCGACTGAAAAACATCGGCGCCTTTTTCAGCATTGCGCCTCGAAGCGAAACATGCGTTCTTTTTTAGAACTCGTCAATCGCTATTTTGTTGTCACGATCGGATGAGAAAACGGCAAGCTTACTGCCCTGTTCCAGCGCTCTTGAGAACACCGTTTACAACCGGACTTCCAACCGATACCCATAGCGTATCAAATAAGAACTTATGGGAGAGGCAGCATGGGAGAAAGTCGCGGGGTCGCGATGCTGGTCGGCGCGGGTGATGCCATCGGCGCTGCCGTTGCGCGGCGGTTTGCCAGCGGCGGCTACACTATTTGCATCTGCAGACGCGATCCGACCAAATCTCAGGCGCTTGTCGACGAGCTCAGGGCGAAAGGCCACAACATCCACGCCTTCAGCGTCGACGCCCGTCAGGAAGCAGAAGTCCAGAAGCTATTCGCGGGCGTCGAGCGCGACATCGGTCCGATCGAGATCTGCCTGTTCAATGCCGGTTCGAACGTCAACAAGCCCCTGCTGGAGACTACCGAAAAGCTCTTCTTCAAGGCCTGGGAGCTGGCCTGTTACGCCGGCTTCCTGGTCGGACGCGAAGCCGCGCGCGTCATGCTGCCGCGCCGATGCGGCACCATTCTTTTTACCGGTGCGACCGCAAGCATCCGGGGCAGCAAGGGATTTGTCGCGTTCTCGTCGGCAAAATTCGGCCTTCGCGCGCTGGCCCAGGCGATGGCGCGCGAGCTCGGGCCCAAGAACATTCACGTCGTCCATCTCATCATCGACGCTGGCGTCGATAGCGAGGCTATTCATCAGCGCATGAAAGCGGCCAGGGGGATCGAGGCCAGTGAGATCCCGCCCGACAGCCTGACCAAGACCTCCTCAATTGCCGAAGCGTATTGGTTTGCCCATCAGCAAAGCCGCGACGGCTGGACCCATGAACTCGATCTTCGCCCCGCCGTAGAGAAATGGTGACATGAGCGACAATCCAGACCTCACTTTGTGGGGCGTCGGGACAAGCCGCACCGTTCGGCCGCACTGGGCGATGCACGAGCTGGGGCTGGCCTACGAGATCAAACCGATCGGCCCACGGACCGGCGAGACCAAGACCGCCGAATATACCAGGCTCAATCCGCGCCAGAAGATTCCGCTGCTGCAGGACGGTGATTTCCGCATCGGCGAGAGCGCCGCGATCGTCGCTTATCTGTCGCGGATGTACTCAACGCCGGAGCGTGCATTGATCCCTGAATCCACCCGCGACTATGCCGCGTGGCTGGAATGGTGCTTCTTTATCGTCACCGAGCTCGACTCGACTAGCCTGTATGTGATGCGCCGTCACAGCGCCGATGCGCTCGGCCCAATTTACGGCGTCGCGCCGGAGGTCGTAGCTCAAGCCGCAGAATACTTTCGGGCGCAGCTGCGCCATGTCGAGGTCGCGCTGGCCGACGGCCGACATTTTATCATGGGCGAGCGATTCAGCAGCGCCGACATCCTGCTGACGACGTGCCTGGACTGGGCGGTCGCCTACGGGGTAGGCATCTGCGACAATGCGCGGCCCTATCTCGAGCGCATGCGAAGCCGGGAGGCTTACCAGCGAGCGGTTGCCGCGAATGCTCCGCGCGCACCAATTAAACCGACGCCTGCCAAGGCCTGAGAACCGTTCGCCGGACGCGCGAAGCGCTTCGACCTACATGGCCACGCGTAGCGTCCGTGCAGCGACCATATCGTCGATCGCGCCATCATCGTAGCCCAGTTCGCGCAGCACCTCGCGCGAGTGCTCCCCGACGCGCGGGGCCGGTCCGCCGATGGCAGCCTGGTTGACCTCGAAGCGGGCCGCGGGTTTGGGCTGGCGCACACGACCGACCTTCGGTTGGTCGAACTCCGCGATGATTCCTCGCGCCACGACCTGCTCATTGTGGATGATCTCGCCGCGCCGCAGGATCGGCGCGCAAGGGACATCCGCAGCGTCCAACCGCTCCAGCCATTCGGCGGTCGTGTGCCGGCCGATATACTCCGCCATCTTGTTGATGCGCGCCGTGGCGTTCACCGAACGCGCGGACGGGGTCGCAAACCGGGCATCGTTGGCGAGCTCGGGATCGCCGGACGCGCGGCAGAAGCCCTGCCATTCGGAATCTGAGATGGTGCCGGCCGTGATGTAACCATCGCTGGTCTTGAACACGAGATCCGGGCGGTCGTTGGGATCGGCGGCAGCGGCCTCGGCTCCGACCACCGTGTACTGCATCATGCCTTCCGGCCAGAGGTAGGAAATCATCGCGTCCAGCATCGCGACCTGGATATGATCCCCCTGCCCCGTCTTCTCACGCGCGTAGAGCGCCGCCGCCACCGCCTGCGCGGTGAACACGGCGGTGGTCTTGTCGCACACGATGGTGCGGATCATCTGCGGGCGATTGGTGACCGGCTGCGACTGGATATCGGCAAAGCCCGACAGGCCCTGAATGATTGGATCGTAGACGCGCTTCTTCACATAGGGCCCGGTGTCGCCGACGCCGCTGATCGAGACATAGATCAAGCGCGGATGACGCTGGCGCAGTTCTTCGACGCCGAGGCCGAGGCGCTCCATGGTGCCGGGCCGGAAGTTCTGCACCAGAACATCGGCCTGCGCGACCAGCTTGGCCAGCACCTCGTGCCCGGCGGGGCTCTTGACGTCGATCGAGAGCGAACGCTTGCCGCGGTTGGACGAGATGAACAGCGCGGAGAACTCGCCGTCCTTGTCGATGGTGGCCCGGCTGCGACGGGTGATATCGCCACCGATCGGCTCGATCTTGAGCACGTCGGCGCCCTGGTCCGCCAGAAACATGGTCGCAAACGGGCCCGACACCACGCCGGTCAGATCGAGGACACGAACGCCGCTAAGCGGACCAGCCATTTCACTCTCCTGGATTGTTTTTCTGCCGACGGGCTGAGGATAAACTCCGGCTTACCGTCAGCCCTTCGCCTCAACCCGCACGGACCGCAAGTCGGTAACTAGCCGGTCTTGGAAACGGGCTGCCGGGTCTGTTCGACGATCGATTCCTCGACGTCCCGGAGTTGATCCTTGCCGAAAAACATCTCCTTACCGACGAAGAATGTCGGCGAGCCGAAGGCACCGCGGGCGACCGCGTCATTGGTCAGGTCAATCAGCTTCTTTTTGACGTCATCCTGCTGCGCGCGCGTAACCAGCCTGTCGATGTCGATCCCCGAGGAGGCAAATGCGGTCCGGAACACTTCGGGATCATCCATCTTCTTGGGCTCCTCCCACATGTGATGATAGGCGGCGCGGAAATAGGGTTCGAATACGCCTTCGAACTGGGCCGCGACGGCGCCGCGCATCAGCATCAAAGTGTTGACTGGAAAGAAGGTATTCTGACGAAATTTCGTGATGTTGTGGCGGCGGATAAACCGCTGGGTCTCGAGCGCCTGGTATTCCGGCTTGTTCTTGATCCCGCGAAGCGAGTCGAACGGGGACATGTTGCCGGTCGCCTTGTAGATCCCGCCGAGCAGGACCGGGACGTACTCGAATTTTACCCCGGTCCGCCGCTCGATCCCGGGGATGGCGACCTCCGCCAGATACGCGTTTGGGCTGCCGAAATCGAACTGGAATTCAACCTTGAGGGTCATGACCGCTTCTCCCGCAGAGCGTATTGGATGGTCAGGGACCGGCGATCCAATCGCATGGCTTGCCTGTTCTCACTTCTACAGTTCTAAAAACGAACTGTCAAATTCGGCTAGATTTATGCTGGTTTGACCGTTTCATCGGGTATTGTTTGGAATTCAGTACCTATCTAGAATGCAAGGCAAACATGGCGGCCTCGGCAGCGATTCGAGCGGGTCTCGCTGGGATGACTGGAGAATACGGATGAAGTGGAAAGAACTGGAGGAAGAGCCGTGTTCGATGGCCCGGACCATCGGCGTGATCGGTGACCGCTGGACCCTTCTGATCCTGCGCGAATGTTTTTTGCGCACGCGGCGCTTCGAAGGATTCCAGTCGGCGCTCGGAATTACACGTCATCTCCTCGCCGAACGGCTGAAGAAGCTGGTCCGGCAGGGCATTCTGCGCCGCATTCCCTACCAGGAGGCGCCAAAGCGGCACGAATATATCCTGACCCAGAAGGGTCTCGATCTTTATCCGATCATGATGGCGCTCGTGCATTGGGGCGACACTCACATGGTCGACGAGCGCGGCCGGCCGCTGCTGCACCAGCACCGCAAGTGCGGAAAGGACTTCGACCCGGTCATGGTGTGCTCTGAATGCGGCGAGCCGCTCTCGGCCAAGGAGGTTCATACCCATCCAGGCCCCGGCGCCCAAAGCCCGCTGACGACAGCCGCACCTGACAAGCCGAAGGCAAAGGCGCGCCGCAGCGCCGCTTGAGCCGGCCACCGGCGTCAGGCACTGAATCAGACTCGAATCACGGCTGCGTCGGGTTCGTTGCAGTGGAGACGGTCCGCTTGTTCAGCCCGGTGCTTGAGCACAGCACGTTGATTGACATAGGCCTTGTCGGTGATTTCTCCCGCGGCCAATGAGGGCGGATCCTTCAGCAGGGTGAACGTGCAGATTTTTTCGCTGCTTCCGACGGCCTCATTGTATTCCTGCAAACGATGTCTCAGGAATTCGAGCACCTTGGGGTCGCAGGTCAAATCCGCAGCCGGCGCGTTCGAAATCCGCGCCGCCTCGGTTGGATTCAGCCAGCATAGCAGCGCGCAGGCATCACGGTTTTCTCCGGCAACGACAATGTCCAGTAGGACGCCGCGCGTTGCGGCCAGGATGGCGGCACGCATATTGCCGATCGCAACCCAGGTGCCGTTCGCGAGCTTGAAGTTCTCCGAAATTCTGCCGGTGAAACGCAGACCGAACTCCGGCTTCTCGGGATCGATAAACGACACGGTGTCGCCGATGCGGTAGAACCCCTCCTCGTCGAAAGCCTTCTCCGTCAGATCGGCTCTGCCGAGATAACCGGGGGTGACGTTGGGGCCCTTGACCCTGGCCTCGTACGTGTCGGAAACAGGGATCAGTTTCAGCTGCACGCCCGGCGCGGGAAGGCCAATCTCGCCCGGCCGATCCGTTGCCCAATGCGTCGTGCTGATTGTCGGCGCCGTTTCGGTCGTCCCGTACCCCGACATCACCGGAATCCGCCGGCCCGTGACCGATGAAGTCAGCCGATAGAGTTTTTCGAGCGTTCCTTGCGAAATGGCAGCCCCCGCGTAGCTCAATCGATCCAGCCGTTTGCAGATGCTGGCGCCGAGGGCGAAGTCGTTCTCGATGGCATCGCACAACAGGTTATAGCCGGCGGGAACGTTGAACATCGCCGTCGGCGAGATCTCCTTGAGGTTCGCCACCGATTTGTGAAAGAGCTGAGGCAGCGGCCGACCGTCATCGATGTAGAGCGTCCCGCCGTTCCTGAGAATGCCGTGAAGAATGACGTTGCTGCCCATCGTATGGTGCCACGGCAGCCATTCGACCTGAACCGGCGCCTCCGGAGGCGACACCAGCAGGCTCCCCATTTGCAGCGAGCTCGCCATCATGCGATGCGTGTTCAGCACGCCCTTTGGCAGGCCGGTCGAACCGGAGGTGAAGAGAATTTTTGCAACGGCGTCGCTGGGAATTGCACCCGACGCACGCGTGAATCCTTCACGGTCCGTTCGATCCGTCAGGACCCGGAAGGGCGTCGTCTCCGGCGCGCCATCGACGCTGATCCAGGTCGAGTCTGCCAATTCGGGAATGGAACGGGCCGCGGAAAAGTCGCGTCCACTCTGAACGAAAACGAAGTTCGGACGCAGCACCTGCGCGATGTCCTTGAGGCGCGCAAGGCCGCCGGGCATCAGCGTGTAGTTCGGCGATATAGGCGCCAGAATGACACCTATCGACATCGCCGCAAAGGAGATCACCGCGTTCTCGATGGAGTTGCCCGAAAGCACTGCCAGCCTGTCAGCCGGCTTTGCGCCCATGTCGATCAAGCTCTGGCCGACCGCCTGCACCTGCGACCATGCCTCGCTATAGGTGATCTCGTCCCATCCCCCTTTGGGATTGCGTTGCGCGAGGAATATTCTGTCCGGAGCCGCGTTTGCCCAGCGCGGCAGAAAATCGGTGACGCGCCAGTCGCATGGCCCCAATTCGAGCGGCGACCTCAATATGAGCGTGCCGTCGGTGCGGCGCTCGACAGAGAGCTCCCGTGGCGCAAACGTCAATGGCTTCGCCGACATCGAAAACGATCTCCTGAATTACCGCGGATGGATAGAACGGGCGGGCTGCGCCAAGCGTCACTCCGACCTGGCGTCCAAGACGTCTCCGAACGCTTGCCACGTCGTGCCGGTCCAGCGCTGCAGCCGCATCTGCGTCCAGATCATGTTCTCGGTCTCGCTCGTGTTGACCTTGATCCCGGGCAGCACAGTCGGAACGACGACGTCTTTCAGGTTCTTCGCCTGCGCCAGAATATTCTTCCGCGACAGATCATCACCGCATTGCTTGAGGATCCGCTCGAGCAGGACGCCTTGCTGATAACCGGTCAGATAGCTGCCGTTGGTGATATCGGCGCCCATCAGATACTTTTCGAAAAACGCCCGGTAGGCCTGCATACCCCGGTCGTCTTTCCATGTCTCGTCCAGGACGTCCTTGTTGGTGGTCCCGACCATCACGCCGACCGATTTGTCGAGGCCGGCCGGTGCGAGCGTGCCTCCGACCGATCCGGACGGGAAATTGATGATTACGGTCGCCTTCCAGCCAATCACCGAAGCTTGCCGGATGGCCTGCGCCGCAAACTTCGGCGTCCCGGCGATCACCAAGGCCTCGGCACCCGAGCTCTTCAGATTGGTAATCTGTGAGTCAATCGTCGGTTCAGTGACCTCGTAGGAAGCACTGACGACCTTGCGGTCGAAATCCTTGCCGAGAAACGCCTTGAAGGCAGCGACGTAATCTTTGCCAAGATCGTCGTTCTGATAGAGGATGGCATACTTGGCGTTCGGTAGCGTTCTCGTCAGGTATTTGGCGTAGATTTTTCCTTCGGTGTCGTAGCTGACAAGACCCGTGGTGATCAGCGGGTAATTGGCGACGTCCGTGAACTTGGACGAGCCGCTGACGATGGCGACACTCGGTACCCCTTTGGCCCTCAGGTATTTTGCAGTGGCCGAGATGCCGGGCGTGCCGAGCTGGCCGAACATGAACGACACTTCGTCGCTTTCGACCAGCTTGCGGACGTGCTCCACCGCTTTGGGAGGACTATATCCGTCGTCATAGGCGATGTAGTTGATCTTGCGTCCTTTGACGCCGCCGCGGTCGTTCAACGCCTGAACGTAGGCCATGAGCCCCTTGCCCACGAGACCGATCGATGATGCCGGTCCGCTGAAGGGAAAAACCCCGCCAATCTTGATTTCGGTAGCAGAGATTCCCGGCTCGTCGGCGGCGAATGCGGGACCACTCAGGAATAGAGCCAGAGCCGCGACGATCTTCCATCTCACCAGCATTGCGTCCTCCCAAACTTGCACCCCTTCTCGAGTGTGCGGCTTTGTTTTGTTGCGCCGGTGGCGGCTCGTCGCGCCCTTTGCGAAGAGGCATCGCGCAGAACAGGTCCAGCCGCAAATCCGGCACGTCGCGGCCGTTGCGTTCGGCCATCTCGTGCGCAGCCTACAGTTCTTTTTTTGAACTCGTCAAGCGATTAGATGCTCACGTGCCGTGACTTGGACGACAGGCCCCGTCCTCGTACTTGGAAATAACTTGGTCTAAATCCTGCGTATAAGGCCGCGTTTTCGGCTGTTCTAGGACAGGATCGCTGGCGCATTTCCATGCTGCTGCACACATTCTTTTTTTGAACTATAAGGCCGCCGCGAGACCACGCAGTGCCTGGCTTATCTAGCCAGGCACCCACGGCGCAGCAGGGATAGATTTCGCCGAGCCCTACTCGGCGGCGATTGCTGTTCGCAATTCTGCATCCTTCGCCGAACGCTCATAGGGGGCTGGCTTGATGCGAAACCAGGCCACATAAAGCGCAGGAAGGAACAGCAGGATCAGGACCTTGCCAACTGCCGTGCCGCCAATCAGCGTATAAGCCGTCGATCCCCAGAACACGGAATGCGTCAGAGGAATGAAGGCCAGCACGGCGGCAAGTGCGGTCAGGATCACCGGCCTGGTGCGTTGCACGGTGGCTTCGATGACGGCGTGATAGTCATCGAGGCCGGCAGCACGATTCTCCTTGATCTGTTCGGTCAGGATCAGGGTATTGCGCATCAGGATGCCTGCCAGTCCGATCAGGCCAAGAATGGCGTTGAACCCGAACGCAGGATGATGAAGACAGGGTAACGGCCCGTTCGCGAACGGCGATCGCGGAAAGATTAAGGTTCATCTGCTAACTTACAATTGGCTGGGCGGCAGCTTCCTTGAGGCCAGCTGCCGCTTGGGCGGCAAGCCCGCGCGCGGCTTCCTGTGAATCTTGAAATTCCTCGAGGGCATGGACTCTGCCCCACCGCAGGGTGAACACGTGGAGACCGCGGTTGACGTACGAGCCGTCGCCATCGAGCAGCGTTGCGGTGCCGTCCCATTCGACAAACACGGTGGTGTTCCAGGGCCAGCCCTTCACCCAGACGTTGTTGACCCTGATATGGAGCGTGGGCAGGACGCGTCCGAGCCGCTCGAACCAGCGGCGCAGGGCCGCTTTGTCGTGGCGCTCCCCGCCCAACGCGTGATGGCCGGAAACACGGTGATGGATGTGCGGCGCGACCGCCTTCACCGCTTCATCCCAGCGATGGTTGTTGACATGGTCGAAGGTCTTTCGGATTTCCTGCTCGACGATGTAGCTGTACATGTGCTTCTCCAGCGGCTGGGGCGGAACGATTGAGACTCTTCAGTTGCTCCGGCTTTCAGCGGCGGTCCTGACACGAGCGCCCTCCTGCAGGAGGTGAGCGCCGAGCGAAACAATTGGATCACCAGAATTCAAGCCGGAGATCACGGCGGTTTCGTCGGTCACCCGAACAAGCTTGATCGGCCGAAAGCGTACGGTTGAGGTGGCGCTGTCGAGGATCCAAACTCCGGTCTTGCGGCCATCATCGAGCACTGCTCGGAGCGGCACCTGAACTTGCGGCTCGCTCGTTTGGCTCGGTAGCCGAATGGTCACCGTCGCGCCAAGTGGTGCGGCCGCGGCTTCACCGTCCAGGACATACCGGGCTTCATAGGTTCGGGTCTGGGCATCGGCGGCGTCGGACAATTGCCGCAAACGCGCCGTATAGCGCCACCCTTCGGCTGCTCCGTACACGCTGGCCTCGGCCACGGAGTCGATTGCCGGCCGGATCGTTTCAGGGAGCGCGACCACCGCCTCGCGAGGACCGGCCTTGGCAATCCGAACAACCGTCTGGCCGGCCGAAACGACCTGCCCGGGCTCGCCAAGCGTTTCGACCACCGTTCCGTCCGCGTCCGCGACCAGGATCGAGTACGTCGCCTCGTTCTCGGCAACCCGTGCATCGGCTTCAGCGCTCGCAAGCTGCGCCTCGGCCGTATCCAGCGCGGCCTTGGCTTGCTCGTAGCGCTGTCGGGAAGCCCAGCCGTTGCTCACCAACTTGGCGTATCGCGGTTCGTCCGCTTCGGTCTGCACGACGGACGCGCGCGCGGCAGCAACGGCGTTGCGCTTCGCCGTGACCGCAAGACGAAGGTCGGTTTCGTCGATCCGCATCAGCGGCTGACCGGCTTTGACCTGCTCACCGGTATTCACAAGCCGCTCCACGATCTTGCCGGGAACGCGAAAACCGAGGCTGCTCTGCACCCGCGCCCCGATCCGGTCACCCGCGCCCGCGGCCGCGATCCTGACGATCGGGGCTTCTTGCCTCGGATCGCTCACGGCCGAGGCCGCCGGCGCGCGAAGCGTAACGAATGCGGCCACCGCGCATCCCGCGATCAGGACGCTCCCCAGCACGATCATCTGTCGCTTTTTCATAACGTGGCCTCATGCCAGATAGATTGCGTTCGAGCTCTATACCGGATAATAGATGTCGAACGCAATCTAAAATGGGGAGACCAATGATGCGAGTGAGTCGCATTCAGGCTGAGGAAAACCGGCAAAACGTCATCAATGTCGCAAGCCGCCTGTTTCGGTCGCGGGGATTTGACGGCATCGGCCTCAAGGACCTGATGGAAGCTGCCGGGCTGACCCAAGGCGCATTCTACAAGCAGTTTGAGTCAAAGGAGGACCTGGCCGCGCAGGCGTCGACGCGCGCGCTGGAGAGCGCCACGCTGCGATGGTCGACCGCCATCGCCGCGGCCCCTGAGGATCCCCTCGGGGCGGTGATGGGGTTCTATCTCAGCACGGATCATCGCGACGAAAAGATGGACGGTTGCCCGATCGTGGCGCTCGGCTCGGATGTGGCCAGACAGAGCAGCGAGGTGAAAGCGTCGTTCGAAGGCGGGATCAAAGCGCATATCGAAATCCTCAGCCGCCTGATTGCCGAAACGAGCGACGAGGAATCCAGGAGCAAAGCCATGGCCATTCTTTCGACGATGGTCGGAGCGTTGACACTCTCACGCGTCGTCAACGATCCCGATCTCGCTCAGGCCTTTCTGGAAACGGCGTCGCGACAGATTCGCGACACTGTCGCCGCTTGAAGATCGGTGCTTGATAACTCACAGGGAGAACGCAAATGCGCAAAGCAGGGATACACAATTTTCCGGCGATCGACCGTGTCGTTTACGGCAAAGCTGCGTCTGAGGCCTTGAACGATGAAGCGGTGCGGCTGGATGCCAAGCGCGTCTTCCTGATCGTCAGCCGCACCTTGAATACCAAGACCGACGAGATCGAGAAGATCCGGCGTGCGCTCGGCGAAAGACATGTCGCGACCTTCGATGGAATTGCAGAGCACACCACGCGCAAGCAAGCTGCCGAGGTTGCCCGTCAAGCCAAAGACGCCGGAGCCGACCTGGTGGTCGCCGTCGGGGGAGGCTCGGCGATCGATCTCGCCAAGATCGTCATCATGGCGATGGAACATGACATCCGTGACGAAGCGGGTTTCGATCCATTTCCCATGGGCCCGGGCGTCACCGTCTCTCCGTTCCGATCGCCAAAGGTTCGACAGATCGCGGTGCCATCCACGCTGAACGGCGGCGAATACAATGCAGCAGCGCTCGTCACCGATGAACGCAGCAGGCTGAAGCAGATCTTCTTCCATTCTCTGATGATGCCGGTGGCGATCATTCTCGACCCTGCCCTTACCGTCCATACGCCCTCGAAGCTCTGGATGGGATCGGGAACGCGCTCGATGGACCACGGCATCGAAGCATTGTGCTCACCCGCCGGCACGCCGCTTAGCGACGAGGTGGTCCTGGCCGGCATCCGCACGCTTCGGGAGGGAATGCAACGGACCTTGCAGCAACCCGATGATCTGGAGGCGCGTCGACTGTCTCAATATGGCGCGTGGCTCGCCGCTTTCGGCCTCCAGGCGCGGGTCCCGATGGGAGCCAGTCACGGCATCGGCCACGTGCTTGGCGGGACCTTCGGCGTACCACACTATTATTGCACACCGGTCATCATGCCGAGCCTACTTCGCTACAACAAGGCGTTCACAGAGGATGCGCAAACGCGCTTAGCAGCGGCTCTTGGCGAGCCGGGCATGGAAGCGGCAGCCGCCTTCGCAGAATTCACCAGGAGACTTGGACTACCCGGTCGCCTTGCCGACGTCGGGATCGGCGAAGACAATTTCGAGCAGATCAGCAAGATTGCGATCAATCATCGCTTCGTGCAGGCCAATCCGCGGCCTTTTAAAAGCGAAGCCGACATCGTCGATCTGTTGCGAATGGCCGCCTAGCCAAATCCGAATGAACTGATACTTGCCCAAATTGACGTGCGGGAGAATCCAGCCATGACATCAGCTCCGCGCCCACGCCGGCAAGTAGGGCCGGCGACGCGCCGGCAACCGTCTATCAACTGTTCATGCAGGAGAGCGCGGATGCTGCCCGCTGGCATGAACATCCACGGTGGAGAAAGCCGTAAAGACAAGGAGGCGATCCCTTGCTCAACCTGTCACATGACTTCGACGCAAGTAAACGAACCGGCTCCCGCTCCGCCCCGCGCCGGCATCGACTGGCAACTCGCTCCCGTTGACTTCATCCGGTTCGGAAAAAGCGGCGCCGAGATCTGCGCGCAAATGAAGGATCCCAAGCGCAATGGCGGCCGCGATGCCGCCGGGCTGGTCGAACATCTGCGCCATGACGCTTCGTTGAACGGCTTCATTCCGCACGGCTGAGCGCCCGGCACAGGTCGGACGACGCCACCAGGCAGCTTCGAGAATCGTGTCAAGGACGTCGCCTTATGGGGGACGGCCTGACAACCTTGTCCGAATTGATTAGATTCGTTTTGCCGCATGCGAAGGCTGGATACGAACATATGACCGGCATGATCTGTGGACTTGAGACGGCCGTCGCGCCGCGCGCACGGGCGCCATAGCTGAGCAGCAACGCGTTGAGTCCGATCAGATCAGGCTCGACCTGCCGCGGCTGAGAATGTCGCCTGCGCCTTTGTCGCCGACGATCCTGCCGTGTTCGTACACCACCCGGCCACGGGCGATCGTCGTTACCGGCCATCCGGTGACGTCGAACCCTTCCCATGGCGTGTAGTCCGAACCGTGATGCAGATCGGCCTGCCGAATAGGCTTCTTCAATTTGGGATCCCAGAGCACGATATCCGCATCGAAGCCGACGCCGATCGAGCCCTTGCGCGGATAGAGGCCGTAGATGCGCGCATGGTTGGTCGCGGTCAGCTCGACGAATTTTTGCAGGCTGATCCGTCCCTTCGACACGCCTTCGGAGAACAGAATCGGCAGCCGGGTCTCGACACCTGGAATGCCGTTCGGCACCCAGCGGAACGAGGTGCGGCCGTTCGGCGTCAGCTTGCCCCTGGGATCGTCGTAACGGAACGGGCAGTGATCGGACGAGAAAGTCTGGAACACGCCCGTGGTGATGCCTTCCCAGATCGCCTGCTGGCTTTCCGCGTCGCGCGGCGGCGGCGAGCAGACATATTTCGCGCCTGACATGTCCATGTTCAGACCCTTCATGTCGTCAGCCGTCAGCGTAATGTATTGCGGGCAGGTCTCGGCATGAACAGGCAATCCGCGCTGCTGAGCCCAGCGCACCTGCTCCATCGCCTCGCGCCCGGAGACGTGCACGATCATGATGGGAACGCCGATCACCTCGGCATGACTGATGGCGCGATGCGTGGCTTCGCGCTCGACCGCCTGTGGCCGCGACACGCCGTGATAATAGGGCGCGATATGGCCCTCGCGTTCCAGCTTGGAGGTCAGGAAACGGATGGCGTCGTAACCCTCGCAATGGACCATCACCAGCGCCTCCTCGCGGCGCGCGACCTCGAAGACCTCGAGCAGCTGCTTGTCACTGAGCACGAGGTCGTCATAGGTCATGAACACCTTGAACGAGGTGTAGCCGTCCTTGACCAGGGCCGGCAGCTCCTGCCCGAGCACGACCGCGGTCGGATCGGAGATGATGAGATGGAACGCCGTGTCGATATAGCACTCGCCTTCGGCAAGCTTGCGGTAGTTCTCGACGCAGGTCCGCAGCGACGTGCCCTTCTGCTGCAGCGCGAACGGCAGCACCATGGTGTTGCCGCCGGCGGCTGCCGAACGGGTCGCTGAGGCGAAGTCGTCGGCCATCACCACGTCGGGGCCGGAGGCCTGCGAGATGTGGACATGGCTGTCGATCCCGCCCGGCAGGGCCAGCAGCCCGGTCGCGTCGATCTCGCGCGCTGCGCCTTCGAGATGATCAGCAATGCTGACGATGCGGCCGTCGCGAATGCCGATATCGGCGCGGAACTCGTCGCTGGCCGTCACGATGGTGCCGCCGCGAATAGCAAGATCGAGCTGCGTCACAGGAGTCTCCATCACTTGATGACCGTCGATGTCTGGAAGATCCGCCCCCAGTCGGCAAGAGCCCCGGCAGCGCCGCCGGCGAGCTCCAGGGTTCGCCACAGCGTGACCGCTACCGAATCGACCACCGCGACATTCAATTCCCGTTCGAGCGAAGCCGCCAGCGCGGCGCCGTCGAGGTTGGTGCAGAGGATGACGACAGCATCGGCGCCGTCAGCCGCCACAGCGCGGATCATGCCAGCAATCGTCGCAGGCGCGACCTCGCCGAAAGAGAAATTGTCGCGCAGTCCGAGGTGCCGCTCCGCGTGCGGGGCGATCCCCTCCTCGGCCCAGACGTGACCGATCCGCCGCTGCACGTCGTCGGTATAGGGCGAGACCAGGCCGACACGTTTGGCGCCGAGCGCGCGAGCGGCATCGATGCAGGCGAGCGTGGAGGTCGTCGCCGGCACGCCGGTGCGCACCGTGATTGCCTCGCAAAGGCTCCGGTCTCTGCCGATGCCGAGCCAGCTTGCGGACGTACCGTTCCAGGCGATGGCATCGACGTTCGCATCGGCCAGCAGGTCCGCCGCAGGCAGCATCACCGAGGCGTCGAACTGGTTCAGCGCGGCGGCGTCGAGTGCGATCTCGGTGACGCGGAAACGCGAGAAATGCGCGGTGACATCGGCCACGCCGGCGAGCATCGCACTGGTGACGGGCTCCAGCACCGAATTGGAGGACGGCGTGATCATGCCGAGGCGTTTGCGCACAATTGACATCGATCGCAGTCGCTCCGTTGCGGCGAAAGCGCTCCTCCGCTTCCTCAAAAGGATCATCCGCGTCCGCATCGGTCCACGCAACCCGCAATCTGCATGCTGCATACAATTTATTCGATATGCACGTGTTTTGAGCCACATACGTCTTCTATTTGGGCACCTCACGTGAAGGAAATTAGCTACGATCGCACGTCAGCAGGAAGGCCGGCGTGCCGCAAAAATCCGAACCCAACCCGGGCCGAAAGTCGCCCAAACTCAAACGGATGGGCCTGCATGAGCGCGCCGCCGCGCGGATGCGGACGATGATCATTCGCGGCGAGCTGCCGCCGGGATCGCAGACCCAGGAAACCAGGCTGTCGAAGGAGCTGGGCGTATCGCGCACTCCGCTGCGCGAGGCGATGAAAGTGCTCGCGGCCGAGGGATTGATTGAGCTCCGCCCCAACCGCAGCCCGCGCATCGCCGACCTCGCCGTCGACGGCATCTCGGAATTGTTCGAGGCGCTGGCCGGCATCGAGCGGCTGGCCGCCGAGCTCGCCGCCGAGCGCGCCACCGAGCGCGATCTCGCCCGCCTGCGCACGCTTCAGACCCGCATGGAAGGTCATCATCGCAACGGCAAGCTCGACGAGTACTTCGCCATCAACGGCGAGATCCACGACACCATCGTCCGCATGGCGCGCAACACGCCGCTGCGCGAGGCGCACGTGACGCTAATCTCCCGCGCCGAGCGCGCGCGTTACCTCGCGCTCGGCGCCGACCGGCGCTGGAGCAATTCGGTCGACGAGCACGCCGGCGTCCTTGCCGCGCTCGAGGCGCGCGATAGCGAAACCGCAGGACGCCTGCTCGGCGCCCATGTTCGGCGCACCGGCACGGCGCTGCTCGAAGTCATCGCGGCCTCTCAAGCCAAGCAGACGGCGGCGCAATCATGAAGCTGCTGCTGCTCAACCCGAACACCAGCACCGCAGTCACCCAGTTGATGACGGATGTCGGGCAGCGCGCGGCTGCGCCCGGGACCGAGCTGATCCCCTGCACCGCGACCCGCGGCGTGCCCTATATCTCGACACGCACCGAGGCACAGATCGGCGGTGCCATTGCGCTGGAGATGCTGGCCGGGCAGCATCGCAAGGTCGACGCCGCGATCATCGCCGCCTTCGGCGACCCCGGCCTGTTCGCCGCGCGCGAAACCTTCGACATTCCCGTGGTCGGCATGGCGGAAGCGGCGATGCTGACCGCCTGCATGGCCGGACGGCGTTTCGCCATCGTCACCTTCGCCCAGGCGCTCGGCCCCTGGTACGAGGAATGCGTCCGCGCCCACGGGCTGTGGGAGCGCTGCGCCGGCATCCGCATGCTCGATACGCCGTTCCAGGCGATCTCCGAGGTCGGCACCGAGAAGGAGGATGTGCTGGTCGATCTCGCCAGGCGCGCGATCGTGGAGGACGACGCGGACGTCTTGATTTTTGCAGGTGCGCCGCTCTCGGGCCTCGCCGAGCGCGTGGCCGACCGGATCCCCGTCCCAGTCGTCGATCAAGTCATCGCGTCGGTGAAGCAGGCCGAGGCCCTGGTCGCGCTTCGCCTGCGCAAGGCAACCGCAGGCACGTACCGCCGGCCCGCCGCCAAACCCACCCTTGGTCTTGCCGATGCGCTCGCCGCCCGGCTCGAGCATCGCGATAACTAGGGGAGCTGCGGCCAGCGATGCGAAAAACCAAGCTTGTTCTCAATCGTACGGCCGAAGGCAAACAGGCGGGATTCGCATCCCGGCGGTGCAATGATCTGGATACCGAACGGCAGCTCGTTCTCCGCTCGGGGGGCCGGCAGGGTCAGCACCGGGAAACCGACCAGCGACACGATGAAGGTGACGGCGAGATAATCGATCGGCGTCTCCAGCGCCGCGCCATCGATCGTGGTGACGTCGCTGATCTCATTCGGCCAGGGCAAAACGGACGCCGCCGGCGCTACCAGGAAATCGGCGCGGCTGAACAGCTCGCGAAAGCTGCGATAGATCGCGGTGCGGCGACGCTCGGCATTGAGATAGTCCTCCGCGGAGAGCTTTGCGCCCGCCTCGATATTCCAGATCACGGTGGGCGTCAGCTCGGCGCGGCGCGACTTCAGCAGCTCGCCATAGCCGTTGGCGATGTGCGCGGCGCGCAACGTCCGAAATGCCTCGATCGCACCGCCGCAATCGGGCGCGGACGGCACCACATCGGCCACGGCTCCGAGCGCCTCGCAGGCCGCGGCGAAACGTGCACGGACATCGCGCGCGACGGCCGCGATCCCGAAATCGGGCGTCGCTGCGATCCGGGGACGCACTGCAACCGGCCGATCCTCATTGACGACACCGATCGAGAGTGGGTCGTGCACATCGCCTCCCCCACAGATCGACAGCGCAAGCTCGAGATCGTCGACGCCGCGGGCGAGAAAACCGTGGGTGGCGAGCATGTCCCAGCCGAGGGGGCGATGCGGCGCCGGGATGCGACCGGGCGTCGGCCGGATCGAGGCGACGTCGCAAAAACTTGCGGGCGTGCGCACGGAGCCACCGAAATCGGTGCCATGGGCCAACGGCACCATGCCGGCCGCGACCGCAACCGCGGAGCCACCGGAAGATCCACCCGAAGTCAGTACCGGATCGAACGGATTGCGCGTCGGCCCGCACAATTTGTTGGTACAGACCGCGCCGAAGCCGAATTCGGGTGTGTTGGTCTTTCCCAGAATGATCGCGCCAGCGCGCCGCAATCGCGCGACCACGAGATCGTCTTCGGCCGGAATATGATCGCGGAACAGAGCCGATCCGTACGTGGTCGCAACCCCCGCAGTGTCGGTGAGGTCCTTGATCCCTATGGGCACCCCATGCAGCGGGCCGACCCGCGTTGGCGCGGCGTCGCAGATATCAGCGGCACGGCGGGCCCCCTCCGCATCGACAGTCACGAAGGCCGCCAATTGGCTATCAAGACTCGCGATCCGCGCCAGATGCGCCTCGACCGCGTCGCGCGAGGAGAGTTCGCCCTTCGCGAGGGCGCGTGCGAGGGCCGTGGCAGTGAGGTCGCAAACCGATCGATCCGACGTCATCACCCCACCATGCCAAACCTCGCGGCGAAAAGCGACCGGTGCGGGCATGAGACTTGCTTTCTACTCCGGGGCAACGGGAGGCAACACCATGGCTGAAGCGCAAGGCGGCCGATCGCTCGTGGTCGACGCCGTCACCCACCGCTATCCGAGCGGCGCGCTCGCGGTCGAGAACATCAATCTCAACATCAAAGGGGGCGAGATCATCGCCCTGCTCGGCCCCTCCGGCTGCGGCAAGACTACCCTGCTGCGCATCATCGCCGGCTTCATCGCGCAGACGCAGGGGCGGATCATCATCGGCGACGACATCGTCGACGCGCTACCGCCGAACCGCCGCGCGGTCGGCATCGTGTTCCAGAACTACGCACTATTCCCCCATCTCAGCATCAGCGAGAACGTCGCTTATGGGCTTGCCGCGCGCGGGATCGACAAGGCGACCCGCCAGCGCGAAGCACAGCGCTTGCTGGATCTGGTGCAGCTGCCGACCATGTCGGAACGGTTGCCACGGCAGCTCTCCGGCGGCCAGCAGCAGCGCGTCGCGCTGGCCCGCGCGCTCGCGATCAAGCCGTCAATCTTGTTGCTCGACGAGCCCTTTGCCGCGCTCGACAAGAATCTGCGGCTCGACATGCAGATCGAGGTCAAGCGGCTCCAGCGCGTCTCCGGCATCACCACGCTGATCGTGACCCACGACCAGGAAGAAGCGCTGTCGATGGCCGACCGCGTCGCCGTCCTGAGCCACGGCAAGCTCGAGCAGTTCGGGTCGCCGTCGGACGTCTACGACCGGCCGCAGACCCTGTTCGTCAACACGTTCGTCGGCGCCAGCAACCGCATGCCCGGCGTGGTCGTCTCGGCAGACCGCACGGCCGCAAAAGTCCGCCTCGATGCCGGCGCGGAAATCATTGCGCGTCCCGCCGGCGGCGCTCTCACCGAGGGCGGCCGCGTCACCGTGTGCATACGCCCCGAGCATCTGCAATTCGTTGGCGACGAGACCGGCTTTGCCGGCGTGGTCGGCATGTCGCTGCCGTTAGGAGCCACCGTCATCCACGAGGTCACCACCGCGGACGGCTCCGGCGTCAAGATCTCCCAGGCGCGCATCGGCGAGACGCGCACCCTGGAGAGCGGCGCCGCGGTGCGCCTCGCGCCGCTCGCCCCGTCGCTCGCAAACGCTTTTCCTGCAACGCTTTGAATTCAGTTTTTGTCCAGAGGGAGTTCGACCATGATCATGAACCGCCGAAGCCTGATGACGACCGCACTCACACTCGGCGCCATGAAGGCGTTTCCCGGACTGAGCTACGCCCAGGCCCGCCCGCTGGTGTTTGCGACCTTCACCGGAAGCTGGGAGGAGGCGCACAAGGCCGTGCTGGTGCCGGCCTTTCGCAAGGCGAACGCCGATGCCGCGATGGTGCTCGACCCCATGCTCTCGGTCGACCAGATCGCCAAGGTGAACGCCGCCAAGGCCAATCCGCCGATTGACGTCATGCTGCACGATCCCGGCCCGGCCCTGGTCGCAATCGGCCAGGATCTGGTCGAGCCATACCCCGTCGAGAAGAGCGCCTATTACAAGGACCTGATCGCCGAGGCCCAGGAGCCGATGGGCCCTGCCCCCTTCTTTCAGGTCGTCGGCCTCACCTACAATCCGGAAGCCGTCAAGACGCCGCCGACCTCCTGGGCCGATCTGTGGAAGCCCGAGTTCAAGGGCCGCGTTGGCATCACCAACCTTAACTCGACGCTCGGCACCGGCTGGCTGGTCGAGATCGCCAAGATGCGCGGCGGTTCGGAAGCCAATGTCGATCCCGGCTTCAAGGCGATCGAGGAGCTGAAGCCCAACCTCGCCGCGGTCGCCGCCAATCCCGGCGCGCTCGCCACCCTGTTCCAGCAGGGCCAGATCGATATCTCGCCCGGCAATTTCAACGCCATCCAGATCCTGAAAGCGCGCGGCGTGCCGGTCGAGTTCGTGGCCCCGAAGGAAGGTGCCATCGCCTTCAAGACCACGATCCACATCGTCAAGAACTCGCCCAACCGCGAGCTCGCCTTCAAGCTGATCGAGGCGTCGTTGACCCCGGAAGTGCAGACCACGCTGATGAACCCGCCCTACCTGATCGTGCCGACCAATTCCAAGGTGGCGATGGGCGGCGAGATCGCGCGCGTGCTCGCCAAGGACACGGCCGAGCTGAAGCAGAAATTCGTGTTCCAGGACTGGAAGAAGATCAACGAGCAGCGCTCGGCCTGGATCGAGCGTTTCAACCGCGAGATCAAGATCTAGAGCTTCAAGGACTCATGATGGGCACAGCACCGGCATCACGAGACGTCACGTCCTACGGGATGGGATTGGCAGCGCCGCTGGCGCTGTTCTTCCTAGTGTTCTTCGTGGCGCCGCTGCTGCAATTACTGTGGCTCTCGTTGCACAACGACACGGCCGCGCTCCATTGGGGACTCGGCCAGTATCTGCACTTCCTCACCGATCCCTTCAGCCTCAGCGTGCTCGGCTCGACGCTGCTGCTTGGGGCCGAGGTGACGGCCGTCTGCCTCGTGCTCGGCTTTCCCATCGCCTGGCTTTACCAGCGGGTCGGGCCGCGGCTTCAGACCATCATCATCCTGATCGTGCTGCTGCCGCTTTTGACCAGCGTCGTGGTCCGTACCTTCGCCTGGATCGTCATCCTGGGCCGCCAGGGCATCATCAACGCGACGCTGCAATCGCTCGGCATCATCGAGACGCCCCTGAAACTGCTCTACACCCAGTTCGGCGTCGTCCTCGCGCTGGCGCAGGTGCAGATGCCGCTGATGACGCTGCCGCTGATCACCGCGCTCGGCCGGATCGATTCCAATCTCGACGACGCCTCCTGCTCGCTCGGCGCTGGAAGCTGGCGCACGTTCTTCCGGATCGTGCTGCCGCTGTCGCTGCCCGGCGTGATCGCCGGCTGCACGCTGACCTATGCCGCCGCGATCACGGCCTTCATCACCCAGTCGCTGATCGGCGGCGGACAGATGCTGTTCATGCCGATGTATCTTTACCAGCAGGCTTCGACCCTGCAGAACTGGCCGTTTGCCTCCGCAATCTCGATCATCTTTTTGCTCGCGGTGCTCGCGGTCGTCTCCGTCTTCACCACGCTCGGCCGCCTGTCGCGCGGCTATGGAGGTGCGTGATGAGCGGGCGCAAGCGCACCCTGGAGGCGTTCAGTTTCGAGCTGGTCATGAGCCTGATCGCCGCGATTGCGCTGATCATCATCATCGCGCCGTCGCTGGTGGTGCTGATCGTCTCGTTCACCAGCGGCTTCTCGCTGCGTTTTCCGCCGCCGGGCTATTCGCTGCGCTGGTACGCCGAATTGTGGAACGCCTGGCAGCTGCACTTCGCAGCCAAGAACAGCCTCATCGTGGCACTGTGGGCGACGGGCCTGTCCGTGGTGCTCGGCGTTGCCGCCGCGCTCGCGATCTCGCGCTCACCGACGCTGTCGGCGCGGCTGCTCGATTCCCTCTTCATGTCGCCGCTGGTTCTGCCGGCGCTGGCCTTTGGCCTTGCCGCGTTGATGCTGTTCTCGCTGGTCGGCCTGCCGGTGTCGCCGTTGACGCTGGTAATCGGCCACACCGTGGTCTGCGTGCCCTATGTCGTGCGCAATACGATTGCGGCGCTTGCCCAGCTGGAGCCGACCCTGCTGGAGAGCTCGGCCGTGCTGGGCGCCGGCCGCATCTACACGTTCCGGCGCATCGTGCTGCCGCTGATCCGGCCGGGCATCATCGCGGGCGCCTTCATCGCCTTCATGTCGTCCTTCGACAACGTGCCGGTGTCGCTGTTCCTGCGTGATGCCGCCACCGACATGCTGCCGATCCGGATGTGGCAGGACCTCGAGGGCAAGCTCGACGTCACCATCGCCGCGCTGTCGGGCGTGCTGATCATTGCAACCGTCGCGTTGGTCGCGATTATGGAGCGCGTCACGGGGTTATCGCGGCGGCTGACCAACTGATCAGGCGCCGCGGAACAGCGAATAGCCCCAGCGCGTGAATTTCAGCGGCAGGTGAAAATGCTCGTCAACATTCTTGATGCGAAAGCGGAACGGGGTCACCGTGAGAAATCCGTCGCGCTCGCCAAAGAACTCGCCGAGATGAAACAGGACCTCATACTCGCCCGCCGTCACGCCCGCCCCCTGCGCAACGGGATGATCGAGCACGCCGTTGACACCAAGCCGTCCGTCGGCGACGCGCAGCGAGTCCGGATCGATCCGCCAGATCTCGACGCGCAGACCCTGCGCCGGGCGTCCGCTCGCCACATCGACCGCGTGAATGGAAATGCCACCTGCCACAATGTTCCCCCCGAGAGCGCTGCACCATGGTAGACGCAAACACGGCCGTTCGACCAGCGCCCGCATTGCTGCCCGCGCTTGGCGCCACGACCTCATTGCAGGCGCTGGTGGCTCTGGCTCTGTTCGCGCCGGGCGTGGTGGCACCGCGCGCCCATATCGAGGTCTGGCAGCTCTCGATGTTCTCCTGCGCCGTGTTCGCGGTCGGCATTCCCGCCTCGTTCTGGGGCGGCGGCTTCATCGCCCGCCTGGGCTCGATGCGGATCGCGAGCCTCTGCGCGGCGGCGATCATCGCCAGCATGGCGCTGGCTTCGCTCGGCTCGACGGCGGCCCTGCTCGCAGCCGGCCTCTGTCTTGGCCTCGCCTTCGGACCGGAGACGCCCGCAAGCGCGGTGCTGCTGGCGCGGCTCGTGACGGCCGAGCGGCGCGCGTTCGTGTTCTCGGTTCGCCAGACCGGAAACCAGATCGGCGCCGTCTGCGGCTCGCTGGTTCTGCCCGCGATCGCAATCTCGCTCGGGCCCGCCTGGTGCTATGCCGCCGTGGGCGCCTGTGCGCTGCTGGCGATAGCGTGGTTCGAGCGCCTGCGGCCCGCCTACGCCGTCAAGGTCGTGCCACTGCCGGAGCTTAGCCTTCGCACGCGGCTGGCACTGGTGACCGCGGACCGGCGCATCGCAATGCTGGCGCTGGCCTCGATGCCCTTCAGCGCGATGCAGGTGTCGCTCAATACGGTCTTCGTCACGCTCGGCACCCGCGAGCTCGGCCTCAGCCATGTCGAGGCCGGCATGGCGCTTGCCTGCGCCCAGGCCGGCGGCCTGATCGGCCGGCTCGGCTGGGGCTTCGTCGCAACGCGCCTCAATGCCTCGCGCGGAGTTCTCGTCGTCATCGGCCTCGGTATGACGTTCTGCGCCGCGCTGCTGGGTCTCGATGGCGTATCGCTCGGGCGGACCGGCCAGTTCGCGATTGCAACTCTGTTCGGCCTGACGGCCTCCGGGTGGAACGGTGTCTTCGTCGCCGAGATCGCACGCCTCGCCCCGCAGGACAGGATTGGCGAAACCACCGGCGCGGTGCTGACCGCATCCTACGCCGGCCTCTTGGCAGCACCGGCGCTGGTGTCCTTCCTGGACAGCGCAGCCAGTCTCGGTGCTGCCTTCTTCGCCTTGGCTTGCCTCGCCCTCTGCGGCACATTGGCACTGGTCTGGGGAGGCCATGACAAAGGGAAGAAGTAGCGCGTGCGAGATTGCGGCCGACGTCTCCGCCGGACGAGCGAGTGCGGTCGAGACCGCCAAGGCCGCGCTTGCGCGCATCGAGGCCGCCAAGGCGCTGAACGCAGTGGTGACGACCGCTCCTGCGCGTACGCTTGCCGACGCCGCAGCGGTCGATGATCGCCTGCGTGCCGGCGAGACGATGCCGCTCGCCGGTGTCCCCGTCGTCGTCAAGGACAACATCTGGGTCCGTGACTGGCGTGTGACACAGGGCTCGCGCCTGTTCGCCGAATTCGTCGCGCCGCAGGATGCGATTGCAATCGAGCAGCTGCGCAAGGCCGGCGCCGTCGTCGTCGGCATCGGCGCAACGTCGGAATTCGCCTGCAAGGGCGTGACCACCTCGCCGCTGTATGGGCCAACGCGGCATCCGCTGGATCCCACGTTGACGCCCGGCGGCTCGTCGGGCGGCCCTGCCACGGCGGTTGCGGCCGGCCTCGTGCCGCTAGCGATCGGCACCGATGCGGGCGGCTCGAGCCGCAGGCCGCCGGCCCATGTCGGCGTCGCGGGGTTCAAACCGTCCTATGGCGCGATCCCCTATGGGCCAGGCTTCGCCGAACCGTTTTTCGGCCTCTCCGTCATCGCGCCGATCGCCACTGACGTTGCCGATATCGCGCTGGCGTTCGAGGCCATGGCCGGCGTCGATCCGCGCGATCCGGATTCAGCCGGCATCGCTCAAGAGGCCAAAAACATCGCCGGTCTGCGCATCGCGTTCTCGCCGCGCCTTGGGCTCGACGTCGCCGTCGACGATGTTGTCGCTGAAGGGCTCGCTTTCGCCATCGCGCGTCTCTCCGCCGCTGGCCTCAGCATCGCGCAGCGCGATCCCGTCTGGCCGGCGGGCGCGACGGAAGAGGCTATCATGCCGCTTCAGCAGGCCGGCCTCGCCGCACTCTATCGAGATGCCTTCCGCGAGGATCCGACCGTGTTCGATCCTGACATCGCCAGACAGATCGAGCGAGGGCTGTCGTGGTCGGGCGCCGACGTTGCCGGTGCGCTGCTGGCAAGCGCCGCAATCGCCAATGCTTTCGCGGCATTCTTCACCGAGGTTGATCTGCTGCTGGCGCCAACCGTTCCCTGTGTCGCCTGGCCATTCACCCAGCTCGGACCCGACATGATCGGTGGCCGCGCGGCGAGCCCGCGCGCGCACGCGGCGTTAACGCCCTTTGTCAATCATGCTCGTCTGCCGGCGATTTCGCTGCCGTGCGGAACGGATCGGTGCGAACTTCCATTCGGCCTTCAGGTCATCGCCGCGCGCGGACAAGACCGCACGCTGCTTGAAGCAGCGCAAGAGATCGAGGCCATATTGCGAACATAATCCCGAGAGGCGGGCGGTGGGCTAATTGCCCGCTCAGTCTCCCAGCGGCCCTTTGGCGTCCCCGTCGCTCCCCTTCAGCAACTCGTATTTGATCCGCCGCATGCGCGCCTGGACTTCGAGCGGTTTGCAATAGGCAGTTGACGCCGCAAGCAGATCGATGGTGGCGAGAAATGCATAGCGCGACGCCGTCGGCTTGAGCGCGTCGGGCGCCTCGGGCACGTGTACGCCAAGCGCAATATCGGCGATCGAGGCCAGCCTGCTTTGCGGCTTGGTAATTGCGATGACCAAGGCGCCGTATTGCTTGGCGATACTGGCTGCCTCGATCACCTCGTTGGCTGCACCGGTGGTCGAGATGGCAACGACGACATCATCCCGTCCGAAGGTCGCGGCAATCATGCGCATCAAGCTCGGATCGGAGGCATGCGAGACGGCAATCCCAAGACGAAAGAACCGGTTCTGAACCTCCGCCGCCGCAAGAGTGGAACCGCCCCCCACCCCGAACGCTGCAAGCTTCGAACAGCGGGAGATAGCTTCGGCAGCCCGCTCGATGTCCTCCTTGCGAAGTCCCTCCTCGGCAGCGGCAATTGCACGGCGAATTTCCTGAAACACCGACCGCCAGAGCGCGGGGCGCGCCAGATCGGTCCCGACATGCGGGGGAAGCTCAACGTAAATCCGCCCGACCGCCATTGCTTGAGCCAGCCTCACCTTGAGGTCGCGGACGCCCCGGCAACCGACGGAGCGGCTGAACCGGGTTACCGTCGGCTCGCTGACGCGCGCCCGACGGGCCAACTCGGAATTGCTGGCGTGAACGGCAAACTCCATATCGGCCAGCAGCACCGTGGCAACGCGTTGCTCGGACGGGCTGAGGCTTAGAGCGCTCTGCCTGATGAGGGAGATGATGTCGCCGGCCACGACATTGTCGTCGCCGGGCGGCTTCGAGATTGCTGCACCAACGGCTCTCGCCGGGTGATTTCGCTTTGCACGCGCCATTGCCCGCCCTTTCCCAGGTCAGATCAACCTGCGCCCTTGGCAAGAAGCTGCCGTAAGAAACCTTCAGCATCGACCAAACGTATATCGGCATGCCACATCAATAACAGCATTTTCTGCTTGATAATTGCCAAATTGTGTATGTAACTTTCAAACAAGCAATAGCGTGCCGTCAGCCCAACAGCTGAAAGGCACATCCCTGCACCGGGAAGCAGGCGGCTCAACAAGGCGGGAGGGCGATCATGAGATACGGTCCAAGTGTCTTGATGCGTGGCGTCGTGGGGCTGGCCACCGCGTCATTTTTGATTGCGCAGGCCAATGCCGCCACCCTGCTACGCGAAGCCACCATCGGAGAACCGCCGCCGCTCGATGTCATGCTGACGACCGCCGACGTCGCATCGGTCATCGGCCGCCACATCTTCGAGACCCTGTATGCGCTAGACTCGACCTATACGCCGCGTCCGATGCTGGCCGAGGGCGATCGCACGGAAGACGGCGGTCGGACCATCGTCATCAAGCTCCGCGAAGGTGTCCTCTTCCACAACGGCAAGGAGATGACCGCCAAGGACGTGGTCGCCTCGATGACGCGATGGGGCAGTTTCGGTGCGCGCGGCAAGCTCCTGATGGCGGCGGCTACGTCGGTCGAGGCGACCGGAAAGTATGAAGTCACGCTGAAATTGTCCGCGCCGAACGGCGCCTGGAAGGCTCTCATTGCGGACGTCAATGGCGGTCTTGTGATCTATCCGGAAGACATAGCCGCCAAAGCGGGGAACCGGCCGATCGAGCAAAAGGACTATATCGGCACCGGGCCCTACAAGTTCGTGGAGTGGCGGCCGAACCGCTATGTCGAGGTGGAGAGGTTCGAGGGCTACAAGCCGGTGAAGGAAAAGGGTGACGGCTTCGCCGGCGCCCGCGTTGCGAGCTTCGACAAGATCCGGTTCATTCCGGTGCCTGACGTCGGCACGCGCGTGAGCGGCGTGCAGGCGGGTGACTACGACTACGCGGAAATGATCTCCGGCGATCTGTACGAGTCCCTGAGCAAAGATCCATCGGTCCAGGTGCAGCGTACCAACGCGCCGATCTTCGGCCTTTTCTTCATGAACTCGAAGCAGGGAATCCTGAAGGACAATTACAAGCTCCGCCGCGCCATCCAGACCGCGTTGGACAAGTCGCAGGCGCTGCGCGTCGCCTTCGGTCCCAAAGACCTGTGGAATGCCGAAGGATCGATCTTTCCCAATGGCACCCCCTGGTACTCGACGGAAGGCGCCTCAAATTATAGTGCGCACGATCCGAAGAAGGCCAAGGAGCTCGCAAAGGAGGCGGACTACACGGGGACGCCGATCCGCCTGCTGGTCTCGACGAACTATCAGGCACACTATGACGAAGCCTCTGTCTTCACCCGTCAGCTGGCCGACGCCGGAATCAATGTTCAGATGATGGTCGTCGATTGGGCGACCCTTCTGAAGATGCGCGGCCAACCGGAACAGTGGGACATCTTCGTCACCCACCATTCCTTCGCGCCGGACCCGCTGCTGCTCACGTTCCTGAATGCGAGCTATCCCGGCTGGTGGGACAGCCCGGAGATCGGCTCGCTTCGGGCCGAGTTGATCAACACGACCGATCCAGCCGCGCGCAAGTCGACATGGGACAAGATCCAGTCGCTGATCTATGAGCAGGTACCGGTGATGAAAGTAGGCGATGCCTACACCTACGACATTGCTTCTCCCAAGCTCAAGGGGCTCAACCCAAACGGTCCCGTGTTCTGGAATGTGTCCACGAAATAAGGACGGGCAATGAGGCCGCGAGGACTGTCGAGCGCCGGCGCCGGCGCGCATCGTTGCCGCTGACAGGCGCCCAATCACATGTGGTCTTACGCATTCAAGCGCGCAGGAACGACGGCGGTGACGCTGCTGGCAGCGTCCATCATCATCTTCGCGTTCATCCATATCGTGCCGGGTGACCCGATCTATGTTTTGCTCGGTGATACCGCGACTCCCGACCAGATCGACGCCTTGCGACACCAGCTCGGTCTCGACCAACCGATCATCCTGCAATATCTCACTTGGGCCGGCCATGTGCTCGAGGGCGACCTCGGGCGGTCGATCTTCTTCCAGGCGCCCGTGCTGTCGGTGATTGCCGACGGCGCCGAGACCAGCACCTTGCTCGCCACCATGACGATGATCTGGGTTGCCGTCATCGGCGTGCCGATCGGAATGATTGCGGCGGTCCGGCACGGCACGTGGCTCGATCAGGGATTGTCCGGTGGGGCGATGCTGATGGCCTCGATACCCACGTTCTGGGTCGGGCTCTATCTGATCCTGATCTTCGCCGCGTGGCTCGGCTGGTTTCCGAGCTCCGGCTATCCGTCGATCTTCGAAGGCGGTGTCGTCAATCTCCGCTATCTCGTCCTCCCCAGCCTGGCGCTTGCGGCTCCGAATGCTGCTTTGATCCTGCGGCTGACGCGCGCCAGCATGCTCGACGTCTCCCGGGAGGACTACGTGCGCACGGCGCGGGCAAAGGGA
The DNA here is from genome assembly GCF_055811315.1 of Bradyrhizobium sp. MI1.4. Lineage (NCBI taxonomy): Bacteria > Pseudomonadati > Pseudomonadota > Alphaproteobacteria > Hyphomicrobiales > Nitrobacteraceae > Bradyrhizobium > Bradyrhizobium sp. MI1.4. The sequence goes on from NZ_JBVVPP010000023.1 coordinate 62,558, forward strand.
ATCCGGCCGTGGCAGGTCGTGCGCCGCCACATCTGGCGCAATGCACTCCTGGCGGTCGTCTCGGCCTTCGGCTTCACCTTCGCCGCGCTGCTGTCCGAGGCGGTGGTGACCGAAACCGTGTTTGCCCTGCCCGGCATCGGCCGCCTCGTCGTTCAGTCGATCCTTCGCCGAGACTACCCTGTGATCCAGGGCGTCATCCTGGTCATCGTGGTGGTTTATCTCCTGATCAATCTGATCGTCGATCTGAGCTATCGTCTGCTCGATCCGCGGGTTGAACTTCAATGAGCAGCAACAGCGTGACATTGTGGCTCAAGCCGTTCATCGCCCGCCCGATCGCGCTGGCCGGGCTCGGCGTCCTTCTGGCGACTGTGCTCGCCGCGGTCTTCGCACCCTGGCTGTCGCCTTACGATCCGTATGCCATCGATCCCCTGATCCGCCTGACGCCCCCGAACATGACCCACTGGTTCGGCACCGACCAATTCGGCCGGGATACCCTGTCGCGCACCATTCATTCAGCACGCATGGCACTTTTGATCGGCTCGGGCGTGGTCGTCTTCGCTCTCGCGACAGGCGTTCCGGCCGGCGTACTTTCCGCACTGTTCCCGCGGCTGGGTCACCTGCTGATGCGCATGGTCGACGTGCTGATGGCCTTCCCGACTCTGCTTCTCGCACTTGGCCTGATTGTCATCTTGAGCCCGAGTGTGGCCACCGTCATTCTGGCCATTGGGATCGGCTACATGACGACGACGACCCGCATCGTCTACGGACTGACGCTGCGCTTGCGCGCGGAAACCTATGTCGAGGCGTCCCGCAGCATGGGCGCCGGAGCGGCATGGCTCATCAGTCGGCACATCTTGCCGAACCTGGTCTCGCCACTTCTCGTGCAGGCCAGCTTCGTCTTCGCGTTCGCGCAGCTCGGCGCGGCTTCACTCGATTTCCTGGGCCTCGGCGCCCCTCCGGACATTCCGAGCTGGGGCAATATGCTGGCGGAGTCACGGACCTTCATCACCCGCGCGCCGTGGCTGCTCTTCTTCCCGGGCATGATGATCGTGGCGACGGCATTTTCTCTGAACCTGGTCGGCGATGCATTGCGCGATCGACTCGATCCGCGGTTCCGTCAAGTCTTTGGTGAGAAGGGTTAGGCCGTGCTGACAGTTTGCGACCTTACGGTGTCAGTGGGGCCGGAAACCGCGCCGGTCGACATCGTCGCGGGCGTGTCCTTCGGCTTGGCCAAGGGCGAAATCCTCGGCCTCGTCGGCGAGTCCGGCTGCGGAAAGAGCATGACCTCGCTTGCGGTCATGGGATTGCTGCCGCAGCCCGGTCCCCGAGTCCGGGCCGGGCGCGTCCTGTTGGAGGGCTGCGACGTAACGCAGCTGCAGCCCTGGCAACGTGTCGAAGCGGGCCACGGCCGCATGGCAATGATCTTTCAGGAGCCGATGACCTCACTGAACCCTGTTCGTCGGATCGGCGATCAGATCGCCGAAGCCGTACGCGTGCATGAGGGAATTTCGGGCGCAGCGGCGCTGGTCCGTGCGCGCGAACTGCTCGAACTGGTACGTATGCCGGACCCCAAAATGCAGCTGTCCGCGTATCCCCATCAGTTGTCCGGAGGCCAACGCCAGCGGGTCATGATCGCGATTGCGCTGGCCTGCAGGCCACAGGTGCTGGTCGCCGACGAACCGACCACTGCGCTGGATGTCACCATACAGGTTCAGATTCTCGGGCTCTTGCGCGAGCTCTGCAATCGGCTCGATATGGCGATATTGTTCATCACTCACGACATGGGAGTCATTGCGCAGCTCGCCGATCGTGTCGCTGTCATGTACGCCGGCCAGATCGTGGAAACCGCTTCAGTCGATGCGCTGTTCGGCGCACCCCGTCATCATTACACCCGCGGACTGATGGATTGCATGCCGTCGCGAAATTCCGGCGCGCGCCGGCTGCCGACCATTTCTGGTCAGCCGCCGCTGCCAGGTTCGGTCGCCGCTGGCTGCGTGTTTGCCTTGCGTTGCGCAGCGGTGCGCGATGAGTGCCGCGTGGCGACCCCGCCCCGCCTGGAGGCTTCCCAAGGGCACGAGGTGCTCTGCGCGTTTCCGCTGGCCGGCGGAGAGCTGCCATGAGCGGCAATGTAATCCTCGAGGTCCGGGACATGATGGTCTCGTTCAGTGCCAGGCGGGCCGGTCGGAAATACCGGGTGCAGGCGGTGGATGGTGTATCGCTGTCGCTGGCCGAAGGCGAGGTCCTCGGGATCGTGGGCGAGTCCGGCTGCGGCAAGACCACGCTGGGCCGAGCCCTCGTCGGGCTGGTCCAGCCCGACAGCGGCAACTTCAATTTGAAGGGAACCGAAATGATCGGAGCCCGCGGCTCCGGCCTCCGCGAGATGCGTCTGAGCGTCCGGATGGTTTTCCAGGACCCCAATGCATCGCTCAACCCGCGGCGCGCAATTGGAGATTCGGTGGCGGAGGCGGCCGACATCAGCGGCTTCTTCAAGAACCGCGCCGAGCGCAGCGCGGCCATAGCTGCCACCTTGACGGCCGTCGGGTTGAACCCGTCTTTCGCCGCTCGCTACCCCTACGAACTGAGTGGCGGGCAACGGCAACGGGTCGGAATCGCACGCGCCATTCTTCCCACGCCGTGCATCATCGTCGCCGACGAGCCGGTCTCGGCCCTCGACGTGTCCGTGCAGGCCCAAGTGCTCAATCTGATGATGGATCTGCGTGACCAATTGAGACTGTCGATGCTCTTCATCTCGCACGACCTTGGCGTGATCGGGCAGATCAGCAGCCGCGTTGCTGTCATGTATATGGGCCGCATCGTGGAGCAGGCCGGGACGCGGACGGTCCTGGATCATCCGCTCCATCCCTATACGCGCGCGTTGGTGGCGGCAATTCCGAAGCCCGATCCATCGAAACGGATCCAGGGCGCGATCGAAATGGGTGAACCGCCAAGCCTCTTCACGCGACCGCACGGCTGTGCATATGCGCCCCGCTGCCCTATGGCCAGCGATCGCTGTCTCGTCGATGTGCCACAACTTCGATTTGTCGGTGCGGACGGTCGGACGATCGCCTGCCACAACGTATAACCAGCGAGTGCCGCGCGCCGCGAAATGACGCAACGCCTACGATTGATTTCTCCTCTATTCGAGCGATCCAATTCAAGCGGCGGCAGTCCGCGGCCGCCATGCGGCTGGCGGGTGCAAATCGGGAAGCCTGACGCCTGTTGCACCGCGATGTTAATCGCGACGCAACATTCAAAATGAGACTGCCCGTTAAGCCGCGCACGGCTCCAGCACGTGCGCTGCATCGGAGTTCGGTTAGCCTCCGTTTCAAGCACCGTTAGCCTTGTCCGAACGCCGCACCGCGCGGCGGGCGCGTCAAGGCGCGGTGAAAAACAGTGACAAGAACGCCCAGGGAGGAGAGCAATGTTGAAAGGCAGTCTAGGACTGATCGCGTTGAGCAGCCTGTTACTTTCGGGCACCGCCTTCGCACAGGAGAAGATCAAGGTCGGCGTCACCGCGACGCTCGAAGGCACCTACACCGTACTCGGCGAGGACGGCATCCGCGGCTTCCAGACGGCCCTCAACGTCCTCGGCAAGAAGGTCGGCGACAAGGAACTCGAATTTGTCATCGCCTCGACCGACGCGACGCCGGACTCCGCCGTACGAGCCGTGCGCAAGCTGATCGAGCAGGACAAGGTACAGATCCTGCTGTCGCCGCTCTCTGGTGACGAAGGCATCGCGGTCAAAAATTTTGCAAAGACCCATCCCGAACTGACCTTCATCAACGCCGCCTCCGGGGCCCAGGAAACGACCTATGTCGATCCGGCTCCGAACTTTTTCCGCTACAACATGGACGGTGCGCAGTGGCAGGTGGGCCTCGGCAAATATGCTTATGACGAAAAGAAGTATCGCAAGATCGCGACCGTCGGCGAAGACTACTCCTTCATCTATACGCAGGTGTTCGGCCTCGTGCTCGAGTTCTGCGGTGCCGGCGGACAGGTCACCAACCGGCAATGGGTGCCGCTCGGCACCAAGGACTTTGCCTCGGTCATCGCCGCACTGCCCGACGACGTCGACGCAATCTATCTCGGCCTCGGCGGCGCCGACGCCGTCAACTTCCTGAATCAGTACCAGCAGGCCGGCGGCAAGGCGCATCTGATGGGCGGCTCGATCATGATCGACCAGACCATCCTGTCGTCCAAGGGAAACGCCAAGAATGCCCTGATCGGCACGCTGGCCGCGAGCGGCCAGGCCGACACTTGGGAGAACCCAAGTTGGCAGAAGTTCGTGAAGGACTATCAGGACGCCTTCCCGCCCAACAAGCGCTTCCCGAGCCCATCGCTGCTCGCCACCAACTATTACGGCTCGACCATGGCGCTGATCCAGGCGCTCCGCCAGGTCAATGGCGATCTCTCCAACAATCAGGCCAAGTACAAGGAGGCCCTTGCCAAGATCGAGATCGACGCACCCAACGGCAAGATCAAGCTGGACTCCAACCGCCAGGCGATCGGCACCAACTTTGTCACCGAGGTCGTCGACGACGGCAAGGGCGCGCTGTTCTCAAAGGTCGTGAAGGTGATCCCGGACGTCAACCAAACGCTGGGCTACGATCCCGCGGTGTTCGCCAAAATCGGTTTGCCGAGCCGCACAGTACCGGAATGTAAGAAATACTGACCTAGTCTCATTCGCGAGCGATGACCGGCCGGGGAGAGATTTGCCAGAAGCGCGACACGTGCGCCCTTGCATTCTCTCCTCGGTTGTTGAACGCTACCAAAAAATACCAAGAGCTTTTGGGAGGAGAGGCATGAGCCGGGCGCTCGCCGTCTTCCACGGCCGCTTTGGTCGGGCGACGGTCTATCAGTTGAACCGCCCTTTCAACATCCACGCACATCGCGAAGGTCATTTGATCTTCCATGTCGGCGGGCGTTCCGCATGCATCGATGTCAGTGACGGACGTTACGAGCTCACCGAAGGTTCCGTCGTCGCGGTCAATCCGTGGGAGCCGCATAATTTCCTGCCGTCCGATCTCGAAGGCGGCGCCGTTTTCTTCGTGCTCTACGTCAATGCGGAGTGGTTTGCGCCCGACGCGCCCGGCGCCGACCGCCTGCGCTTCGGCCGCACCCAGTTCACGCGGTCCGTTGCGCTGGACAAGCACATCAGGCACGCAGCCGCCCTCGTGTGCGGCGCTCCCTCGCTCAACAGCCTCGATGGCGAGCTGAGAAGCCTGATCGACATCTGTTATGACGAAAGCTGGCAACAGGCGGCGACCGCGCGCGATCCGCGCGCAAACGGTTCCGTCACGGATTTTCGTGTGCGCAAGTGCATCAAGATGATGTCGGAGAGTCCTGGCGCCGAGATCGAGCTCGATACCATCGCGCGCGAATCTGGCCTTTCCCGGCCGCATTTCTACCGGCTCTTCCGCACCCAGACCGGCGTCACGCCACACCTCTATCTCAACACGCTGATGATGGAGCAGGCGCTGGAGGCGCTGGTGGCGAGCGAAGCGCCGATCGCCGATATCGGCTTCGATCTCGGCTTCTCGTCGCAGAGCGGATTCACCCGCTTCTTCGCTGCCAATGTCGGCATGGCGCCGACCGATTATCGCCGCGCGGCCAAGGTTTTGCGCGCCTGAGGTCACGCGAAAAGATACTCACGATCAAGCGCCTCCGTTACAGCCGCATTAGGATGCGACAAACGCGATCCCGAAACGAGGATCGCGCGCGATAGGGAGCGCACGTTCATGGCAGGGCTTGCGGCCGGCGACGGTCTGCGTGCCCCTCCGCCCCGCTTGCGGGGTGAGAGATGGGGTGACGCGAAGACGGAGCGGCGATCATGACCCGCTTTGTCGAACGCCATCCCGCCTGGGCACTGATTGTCATCATCGCAATCGCGGTAGCACTCTGGCTAATTTTCGCAGTGTGGCCGCAGAGCGTCGAAGATGCGTTCGGCCGCAAGCGGGTCTTCCTCAACGCGCTCTTCAACGGCATCACGCTCGGCGGTCTCTATTTCCTCGTCGCCAGCGGCTTTACGCTGATCTTCGGCTTAATGCGTAACGTCAACCTCGCGCACGGCTCGCTCTATTTGTTCGGCGGCTATGTCGGCTACGCCATCAGCGTCGCGACCGGTTCATGGGTCCTCAGCTTCATCGTCGCTTTCATCCTGACGGCACTGGTCGGCGTCCTGCTCCAGGTCCTCGTCTTCCGCCGCATGGAAGGCCAGGACCTGCGCCAGACCATGGTGACGATCGGACTCTCGATCGTGTTCGCCGATTTGATGCTGTGGGCATGCGGTGGCGATTTCTATCAGATCCAGACCCCGAACTGGCTGATCGGACCTGTGGAGCTGCCGCTGGTCACTGCGGTCAAGTCCTCAGGTGAGCCGGTCTATCTCCGCTATCCCCTGGTCCGACTCGTGATCTTCGTCGCCTCCGTCGTGATCGGCGTGGCGATGTGGCTGGCGCTCAACCGCACGCGCATCGGCATGATCATCCGCGCCGGGGTCGACGATCGCGACATCCTGGCTGCGACCGGAGTACGGATCCAACTCGTTTTCGTGGTGGTGTTTGCGCTCGGCGCCGGCCTCGCTGGCGTTGCGGGCGTTGTCGGCGGAACGTTCCAGTCGCTCTCACCCGGCGAGGATATCCGCTTCCTGCTCGCCTCCCTCGTCGTTGTGATCGTCGGTGGCATGGGCTCGATCCCAGGGGCTGCGCTGGGCGCGCTCATCATCGGCCTCGCCGAACAGCTCGGCTCGGTCTACATCCCGACCTACGCCATCGTCGTGACCTTCCTGATCATGGTTTTGGTGCTGGCAATTCGGCCGCAGGGCCTGTTGACGAGGCGCTGACATGTCCCTCGCCCACGACGCCCGCGTCCCGGTTCGTCCCGCCACTGCGGTGCAGCGCTCGAAATTGCGCGGATGGCCGGAGATCGACAATCCGGCGGCCTGGGCCGTCGCGGCCATTCTCCTAATCATGCCCCTGATCGCCAACGGCTTCTTCCTGATCGAGATCTTTGCGACCACGCTGATCCTCGGAACCATGGCGCTGAGTCTGATGTTTCTTGCCGGCTATGGCGGCATGGTCAGCCTGATGCAGCTCACCATCGCGGGTTTCTCCGCCTATATGGTCGCGGTGTTTGGCGTCAGCGGCAACGCCAATATCAGCCTGGGCTGGCCGTGGTGGCTTGCGGTCCCAATGGCGCTCGCGCTCGCGACCATATTCGGCACGCTCGGCGGCGCGCTGGCGGTGCGCACCGAGGGCATCTACACCATCATGATCACGCTCGCGATCGGCGCGGCGTTCTATTATTTCACTAACCAGAACTGGGCGATCTTCAACGGTCATACCGGCATCAATACCGTTGCCACACCGCATTTCTGGGGCGTCAACTGGCGCGCCGACATTCCATTCTACTATATCGTCCTCGCAGTAGCCGCGCTGTGCTACTTCGCCGTCGACTACATCTCCCGCGCACCGTTCGGCCTCGCGTTGCAAGGTGTCCGCGACAATCCCCGCCGCATGGCGGCACTCGGCTTCAACGTCAATGCGCATCGCGTCGCGGCCTACGTCTTCGCGTCCTTCGTCGCGGCGCTGGCAGGGGTACTCCAGGTCTGGAATTACCGGCAGATTTCGCCGGGATCCGTGAGCGTTGGGGCCTGCATCGATATCCTCATCATCGCAGTCGTCGGCGGCATCACGCGTCCCATCGGACCCTTTATCGGCGCGCTGATCTTCGTACTGCTGCGGACCTTCGCACTCGACTTCCTGGTCAAGCTGGGGCTCGACGGCAACCGCTTTCGGCTCCTGATCGGCCTCGGCTTCCTCGCTATCGTGTTCTGGTCCTCGGACGGCGTCATCGGACTCTGGCAGAGCTGGCGGCGCCGCCAACGCTCCGGCGCGGCAAGTTCAAGCGGACGACGTGGCCGAGAATCTGAAGGATCCAGCCAAGGATCCCACCATGGATAGCGTCGCGCAACGCCTCTCTGTCGTGGGCGCCGGCGCGGCGCTGGAGCTGCGCGGCGTGACACGTCTGTTCGGCGCGCTGGCGGCACTCACCGACATCACCATTACCGTCCGCCCCGGCGAACGGCGCGCCGTGCTTGGCTCTAACGGCGCCGGCAAGACTACGCTGTTCAACTGCATCACCGGCGACTTCCCACCTTCTTCCGGCACCATCCGCTTCTTCGGCGAGGACGTCACGCACTTCCCGCCCTATGAGCGCATCCGCCGTGGCCTGCGCCGGACTTACCAGATCTCCGCGCTGTTTCCGGGCCTTACCGTCCAGGACAATGTCTACCTCGCCTGCCGTGGCGTCTCACGGGGACGCTTCTCGTTTCTCCGCCCCGGTCAGAACGATGCGTTGATGCACGCGGCCGAAAATCTCGTACAGGCCGTCCATCTCTCGGGCGTGAAGGATCAGCGCGTTGCCGAGCTCGCGCATGGCCAGCAGCGCCAGCTCGAGATCGCACTTGCGCTTGCCGGCGCGCCGCGATTCGTCCTGTTCGATGAACCCGCCGCGGGGCTGTCGCCGACCGAGCGTGCCGAGCTGATCGAGATATTGACCTCCCTGCCCGCGCATATCGGCTACATCATCATCGAGCACGACATGGACGTCGCCCTGCGCGTCGTCGAGAGCGTCACGATGATGCACAACGGGCGGATCTTCAAGGAAGGCCGTCCGCAAGAGATCGAGTCCGATCCCGAAGTGCAGGAGCTTTACCTCGGAGGCGGCCATGAATGAGGTCCGCAGTACCGCCGCCGCGCTCGAAGTCCGCGGCCTGGACGTCTATTACGGCCATTCGCATGCGCTGCAGGGCGTGGATCTGACGCTCGAGGCCGGCGTGTTCTCGGTCGTTGGCCGCAACGGCATGGGCAAGACCACGCTATGCAAGGCCATCATGGGGCTGGTGCCGGTCAGCGGCGGCTCGATCCGCATCCGCGGGGATGAGATCACCCGACAGCCGCCTGCCCACATAGCCCGACTCGGCGTCGGCTACGTTCCGCAGGGACGGCGGCTGTGGCGTTCACTCAGCGTCGATGAGCATCTGCGGCTTGCCGCCGGCTTGCGCCGCGGCGCCTGGACGGTCGAGCGCATCTACAAGACGTTTCCGCGGTTGGCCGAGCGCAAGGATCACGGCGGCGGCCAGCTCTCCGGCGGCGAGCAACAGATGCTTGCGATCTCGCGCGCGTTGCTCACCAACCCGCGGCTCCTGATCATGGACGAGCCCACTGAGGGGCTCGCGCCCGTCATCGTGGCCCAGGTCGAGGAGATGCTGCTACGACTTGGCGAGGACGGCGACATGTCCGTGCTCGTGATCGAGCAGAATATCGGCGTGGCGACCGCCGTGTCGCGCAATGTCGCGATCATGGTCAACGGCCGCGTCAACCGCATCATCGATTCGGTGCGGCTTGCCGCCGATCGCGAACTGCAGCAGCGCCTGCTCGGTGTCGGAATGCACGCCGGACTCGAGCTCGACCTCGACGTGCCACCGGCGGATACGGAAGCGAAGCCTCGTCCGCAGCAGACGCGTCCAGGCGGCGCGATCCGCATCTACATGTCAAACCCGACGCCGCCGACACGGTGGTCGCAACCTGTGCCGATCGCCCGCATCGAGGCTGCGGCCCGCATGTTCTCGACACAGGTGATGCGACTCGACGAGACGGCACGGCGACGGCGCGAACCGGTCGCCGCACAAACGCAGGGCCCTCCGGTCGTCCTCGTCGTCGGTACGCTCGACACCAAGGGCACGGAGCTCCGCTTCATCCGCGACATCATCGCCGGGACCGGCCTGCGAACCCGATTGGTCGATGTCTCCACCAGCGGCAGGCACGCGGCCAGCGACGTCTCCGCCCAGGAGATTGCCTTGAACCATGGTCGCGGCGGATCGGCGGTATTCGGACCCGACCGCGGCGCCGCCGTCGCCGCGATGGCCGAGGCCTTCGCCAGCTGGTTGCGACGCCAGAACAATGTTGCCGGCGTGATTTCTGCCGGTGGCTCGGGCGCAGCGTCGCTGGTCGCGCCCGGTATGCGGATGCTTCCTGTCGGGGTGCCGAAGCTCATCGTCTCGTCCGTCGCCTCTGGCGACGTCGGGCCCTATGTCGGCCCCGCGGACATCACCATGATGCATTCGGTTACCGACGTTCAGGGCCTCAACTCGATCTCGCGCGCCGTGCTGGCCAACGGCGCCAACGCGCTGGCCGGCATGGTCAAGGCGCGCCTTGATCAGCATTCGCGGAAGGATCGCGGCGACAGCGGATTGCCGTCGGTCGGCATCACCATGTTTGGTGTCACCACGCCGGCGGGGCAGAAGATCGCGGCCGACTTGCGCGAGGATTTCGAGTGCCTGGTCTTCCACGCCACCGGCGTCGGAGGACGCTCAATGGAGAAGCTCGTCGATTCCGGACAGCTCGCAGGCGTCATCGACCTCACGACCACGGAGGTCGGCGATCTCCTGATGGGCGGCGTGTTCCCGGCCATCGACGACCGCTTTGGCGCCATCATCCGCAGCCGGGTGCCTTATGTCGGCTCGGTGGGCGCTCTGGACATGGTGAATTTCGGCGCCCCCGAGACCATCCCGGAGCGCTACCGCGGCAGGAAATTCCACGTCCACAACCCGCAGGTCACGCTGATGCGCACCACTGCAGAGGAGAACGAGCGCATGGGGCACTGGATCGCCGACCGGCTCAACCGGATGGACGGCCCGGTGCGCTTCTTCCTGCCTGAGGGCGGTGTCTCCGCGCTCGACGCGCGAGGACAGTCATTCTGGGATCCGGACGCCGATGCGGCGCTGTTCCGCACGCTGGAGCGCAACGTGCGGCAGACCGCCAACCGTCAGCTCATCCGCATTCCCAAGAATATCAATGACCCCGAGTTCGCCTCCACCATCGTCAGCGCGTTCCGAACATTGTTCGGCCGCATTGGGGCGCGCCGGAGACTAGCGAGGTGACCGATGGCCCGGTTTGAACGCGCTGCACTGTTGAATCGCTTCCGCGAGATGGCAAGGCGCGGCGAGCCCATCGTCGGCGGCGGCGCCGGCACCGGCCTGTCGGCCAAGTGCGAGGAGGCCGGCGGTGTCGACCTCATCGTCGTCTACAATTCCGGCCGCTACCGCATGGCCGGCCGAGGCTCGCTCGCGGGATTGATGGCTTACGGCGACGCCAACGCCATCGTGCTGGAGATGGCCGGCGAAGTGCTGCCCGTGGTGACCAGGACGCCAGTGCTCGCCGGCGTCAATGGCACGGATCCGTTCCGCGACATGGATCTTTTCCTGGACCAATTGAAAGCGCTCGGATTCGCTGGCGTACAAAACTTTCCGACCGTCGGCCTTATCGACGGCGTGTTCCGCGCCAATCTCGAAGAGACCGGTATGTCCTATGCCCTCGAGATCGACATGATCGCAAAGGCGCGCGAGAAGGACCTGCTGACGACGCCCTACGTCTTTAGCGAGAAGGAAGCTGCCGCGATGGCGATCGCAGGCGCGGATATCATCGTCTGTCATCTGGGCCTGACGACCGGGGGCAGCATCGGCGCGCAGACCGCACTCAAGCTGACCGATTGCCCAGCGCACATCGACACCTGGGCCTCCGCCGCGCTCGGCGTCAATCCGGACATTCTGGTGCTCGCTCACGGCGGACCAATCTGCGATCCGGACGATGCCGATTTCATCATGAGGAACACACGCAACTGCCACGGCTTCTACGGCGCCTCCTCAATGGAACGGCTGCCGGTCGAGCGGGCGCTGACGGATCAGGTTCGCAAATTCAAGGCGATCGGCGCGCGATAACGCCGAAAGGTCGAGGGAGAGAAACATGTCAGGGACTCTGGTCGGTGAATTGATCCTCTGGCTGATCGTCGCCGTCGTGGTGATCGTGGTCGGCGTCTACATCGTGAACTGGCTCTATCACCGCTCGTCCAAGGAGACCTCATTCGTCCGGACCGGCCTGCTCGGCGAGCGCGTTGTGATCAACGGCGGCGCCTTCGTGCTGCCGTTCATCCACGACTACACGCCCGTCAACATGAACGTGCAGCCGATGGGCATCGTGCGCTCCCGCCAGGACGCCGTGATCACCCGTGACCGCATGCGCGTCGACATCGAGGCCGATTTCTATGTCCGCGTGCAGGCGACCCGCGAAGCCGTGTCTATCGCGGCCGCCACACTCGGCCGCCGCACCATGGAGCCCGAACAGCTCCACGCCCTCCTCGCCGGCAAATTCATCTCGGCCATTCGTTCCGTTGCCTCGGAGATGACCCTCGAGCAGATGCACGAGCAGCGCGGTGAGTACGTCGCCCGCCTCAAGGCGAACGCCGCAGAGGCCCTCGCCCAGAACGGGCTCGAGCTGGAATCAGTCGCGATCACCGATCTCGACCAGACCGATCTCGAATTCTTCAACCCCTCGAACCGCTTCGACGCCGAAGGTCTGACCCGCCTGATGGAGGACATCGAGGCCAAGCGCAAACTGCGCAACGACATCGAGCAGGATTCGATGATCAAGATCCGCTCCCGCAACCTGGAGGCCGAGCGGCAGGCTCTCGAGATCGAACGCGAAAGCGAGACGGCGCGCCTCGAACAGGAGCGTGACATCGAGATGCGCCGCGCCCTGCAACGCACCGAGGTCGCACGCGAACGGGCCCTGCGCGAGACCGAAGCTGAGCAGGCGCAGATTTCCGCCCGTGAAACCATCGAGAAGGCGCGAATCGCCAACGACCAGGCGATCGCCGAAGCCCGTATCGCCTCGGAGCGTGAGACCCGCCAGCGGGAGATCGAGCGCACCCGCACCATCGAGGAGAAGGAACTGCTCGCACGGGAGGAAATCGAAAAAGCCCGGATCGCCAACCAGCGCTCGATCGATACCAGCCGCATCGCTTCCGAGCGCGAGGTGCGCCAGCGCGAAATCGAGCGGATGCGGACCGTCGAGGAAGCCGAGATCACCGCCCGCGAAGCGATCGAGAAAGCGCGTATCCAGCAGGACCGCGTCGTGACCGACGCCCGCATCGCTAACGAAGAGGAGACCCGGCGCCGCGAGATCGACCGGACCCGCGCCGTGGACGAAGCCGAGATTGCTGCCCGCGAGACGACCGAAAAGGCCCGCATCGCCCAGACCATGATTGTCAATGTCGAGCGCATCGCATCCGATGAGCGCACCCGTGCGCTGGAGATCCAGCAGGTGCGTAACATCCAGGAAGCCGAGATTGAGGCGCAGCGCGCGGTCGAGGCGGCGCGAATCGACCGGGAGCACAGGCTCGCCGTCGAGCGCATCGCGGTCGAGCAGAATACCCGGCAGTTGGAAATCGAGCGAAATCAGACGCTGGAAGTCGCAGAGGTCGCGGCGCGCGAAGCCACCGAAGCTGCCCGCATCACCCAGCAAGAGCGCGTGCGGTCGCTGGAAATCGCCCGCAACCGCGCCGTCGAGGAAGCCGACATTGCCTCGCGGGAAGCCATCGAAGCCGCCCGGATCGCGCAGGAGAAGTCCGTTGCAGCCGAGCGTATCCAGGCCGAGCGTGACACACGCGCGCTCGAGATCGAGCGCTCAGCCGTGCTCGAGGCGGCCGAGTTGAAGCGCCGCGACGCCATCGAGCGCCAGCGCATCGGCGTCGATCTCGCGCTCGAGGCCGAGCGGATCACGTCCTCCAAGAAGCGCGAAGTCCTCAATATCGAGCACAAGAAGGCGATCGAGATCGCGGATGAGGACCGCGTCATCGCGCTCTCGACCAAGAAGTCCGAGCGCATCGACGCCGACCGCCAGGTCAGGCAGGCCGAGATTGTCGCGCGCAAGGAGGTCGAGACCACCGACGTCTCGCGCGAGCATGCGCTAGAGGCGGCGCGAATCGAACGCCGCCGTTCGATCGAACAGCTCGAAGTCGCTCGCGTCCAGTCGCTCCAGGAAGCCGAGATTGCCGCGCGGGAAGAGGTTGAGCGCTCCCGCATCGCCTCCGATCGCGGCCTCGACGAGGCCCGCATCGGCCGCGAGCGCGAGTTGCGCAAGCTCGAAATCAATCGCGAGAAGGAGGTCGAGACCGTCTTGATGGAAAAGGCGATTGCTATCCACCTCAAGTCGCTGGAGGAATCCGCGGCCAAGGCCTCGGCTGAGGAAGCGCGGGTGCATGCCACTGAAGCCACCGAGCGCGTCATAACCGCGCGCGAGAGCGAGATCGCGAAGCGTCGCAAGACCGTGGAGATCCTGATCGCCGAGAAGCAGGCCGAGGAGACGCGAATTGCCGCGGAAGCCGAACGGATCCGCGCTGCAGTCGAGGCCGAGGCGCAGCGTATGCTCAACGAGGCCGAGAACGTGCTGACCGACCAGGCGCGCTACTCGCTATTCCGTAGAAAGCTGCTCGACCGCATCGAGGGCATCGTCCGTGAGAGCGTCAAGCCGATGGAGAAGATCGAGGGCATCCGCATCCTGCAAGTCGATGGTCTCAACGGCAACGGCCATGGCGGGAATGGCGGCCGTAGCGCCACCGACGAGGTGATCGACTCGGCGCTGCGCTACCGCGTCCAGGCGCCGCTGATCGATTCGCTTCTGGCGGACATCGGCGTCGAAGGTGGCAGCCTCGCCAAGATGCCAGGCCTGATCCGGGAAGCTCGCGACATGCAGGGCATCAAGGACTCCGCGCGCAAGAGCGGCGGCGGTGGCGAGAAGCCAGCCGCTGCACCCTCGCCTGCAGCCGACGGCGAGCCGCCCGCCGAGCGCAGCCCCCGAAAGAAGAGCTGAGGTCGCACCATGGCCCGCGTCTACGTCTCGACCGTCGTCAAGGCGCGCAACGATCGCGTCTGGGCGCGCGTGCGCGACTTCAACGGTCTGCCGAACTGGCATCCCGCGATTGCGGAAAGCCGCATCGAGGGTGGCGAGCCCTCCGACAAGATCGGCTGCGTCAGGGATTTTCGCCTCCGCAACGGCGATCGCATCCGGGAAAAGCTGCTTGGCCTGTCCGATTACGACATGTTCTGCACCTACTCGATCCTCGAATCCCCGATGGGGGTCGAGGACTACGTCGCGACGCTTCGGCTGACGCCGGTCACGGATGGCGACCAGACCTTCATGGAATGGACCGCTGAGTTCGAATGCGCACCCGAGCGGGAGGCGGAGCTTGTCGCGAATATCGGCGGCGGCGTGTTCCAGGGCGGCTTCGACGCCCTCAAACGCCAGTTCGGAGGCTGAGCGCAGTGCCGCATATCGTCAAGAGCACGATCCTGGATGCGCCGACCGGGTCCGTGTGGGCGGTGCTGCGCGATTTCAACGGGCACGATCGCTGGCATCCGGCGGTCGCGGCCTCCACGATCGAGCGGGCGCAGGCCTCGGACAAGATCGGCTGCGTCAGGCGGTTCAAGCTGCAGGACGGCTCGGAGCTGCGCGAGCAATTGCTGACGCTGTCGGATCTGGAGCAGACCTTCAGCTACTGCCTGCTCGATACGCCGGTCCCGATGTTCAACTACGTAGCCCACGTCCGCCTGCTGCCCGTGACGGACGGCGACCGTACCTTCTGGCACTGGGAATCGCGCTTCTCGACGCGGCCGGAGGACAAGGATCGTATCACCCACATGGTCGCGGAAGATATCTACCAAGCGGGATTCGTAGCGATCCGCCGACACCTCAAGGAGGCTGTGTCAACATGACTGTGACGGTGAAGACCTTCACAAGCTCGAGCGAGGCCGCCGCCGCGCTGTCGTCCGATCGCACCGCTCGCTATCTCGGTGGCGGCACGCTCGTGATGCGCGCTCTGAACGAAGGCGATATCTCGCTCTCGACCATCGTGCGCGCCAATGACCAAGCCTTGACGCGCATCGACCCATCTGGTCCGCGGATCACCTTGGGTGCTGGCGTAACTTTCGCCCGGATTCTGGGCGAGCGTGACCTCGCTTTCCTGCACGCCCCTGCCCGCTCGATTGGCGGCCCGGCGGTGCGCAACATGGGTACGGTGGGCGGCAATCTGTTTGCGCCTAATCCCTATGGCGATTTCACCGTCGCCCTGCTTGCGCTCGATGCCACGGTGGCCCTGCAAGGCGGCTTTGGATCGCGCGACATTCCAATTGAGGAGTTTTTGCAGTCACGTGAAAGGCAGGCGGGCGCGCTCGTGCTGTCGGTGTCATGCACGCGACCGACTAGCGCGGAGGCTTTTCGCTACCGCAAGATCGCACGGATCAAGCCCAAGGGCGGCTCGGTCATCACGCTCGCCGCACATCTGCCCATCAGTGGCGGGCGGGTCGCCGGGGCACGAATCGCATTGGGATCGATGGCGCCGACGCAAATACGTGCGCGGGCGGCCGAACGCGCTCTGGAAGGTCGCTCGCTCGATGCCGCGACCGTTGCGGCCGCAGCCTCCGCAGCGGCGGAAGGAACATCGCCCTCCGACAACGCGCTCGGCAGCGCCTGGTACCGCCGCGAGATCGTCGGCGTCCATCTGCGTCGTCTTCTCTTGGGTCAGGAATAGATCGTATGGCCAAGACTGCCCTGCAATTTCGTCACAATGGCAGCGATGTCGCCATTTTCGTCGATGGCGGCACCAACCTGCTCGTCGCGCTTCGCGAATTGATCGGCGACATGACGCCGAAATTCGGCTGCGGCCAGGGGGGCTGCGGCACGTGTAGCGTCCTGATCGACGGCGAGCTCCATCTCTCCTGTCTGACGCTGGCCGAGACCGTCGCCGGCCGCTCTGTCGAGACGCTGGATAGCCTGAAGCAGGGACCGAACCTCCATCCGCTGCAGCGCGCCTTCGCCGAGAATTTTGCTGCCCAGTGCGGCTATTGCACGCCGGGCATGCTGATGGCTGCCAAGGCGCTGCTCGACCGCAATCCCTCCCCGAGCCGCGCCGAGATCGTGGAGGCGATCTCCGGCAACATCTGCCGCTGCACCGGCTACGAGCCGATCATCAACGCCATCCTCGCCGCCTCCGGCGGCAGGGTGAGCGCCTGAAGGACCAGATCATGCTGGAACTACGCAAGGACATCTTCGCCGACGAGCGCGACGATAATCTCAACGAGATCGGCAAGGGCACACAGCGCCAGGACATGCTTGGCCATGTCACGGGCACCTCGAGCTATTTCAACGACCACAAGCTCCAGGGCATGCTGCACCTGAAAGTCGTTCGCTCGACCCATTCGCATGCAAGGATCCGGCGGATCGATACCGCGGACGCCGAGCGCTCAGCCGGCGTGCGCCGGATCATCCGCGGCTCCGACGTGCCCCGCAACCTCAACACACTTTTGAGCCTGATCAATTTCGGCAAGGACGACGAACCATCGCTGGCCGTCGACAAGGTCCGCTACAAGGGTGAGCCGATCCTGGCCATCGTCGCCGACAGCGAGCGCGAGGCGTTCGAGGCGATCGCAAAGGTGCGGATCGACTATGAGCCGTTGCCAACCGTGTTCGACGTGGAAGATGCGCTGAAGGCCGGCGCGCCCGTCGTCAACGATACCTATCCGAAGAATGCCTTCATTTATCACGACACATACGACCACCAAAAGCTCCGCTTCGGCGATGCCGATGCCGCACTCGCGACCGCCGATCACGTGCTTGAACAACGCTACCAGATGTCACCAATCGAGCACGCGCCGACCGAAACCAATGGGTCGATCGCGGCGCCCGACACCAACGGGCGCTATGTCGTCTATACGTCGACGCAGGCGCTGTTCTTCTCGGTCGACACCTGCGCCAAGATCCTCGACGTCCCTTCCAACACCTTCCATTTCATTGGCGGCACCGTCGGCGGCGGCTTTGGCGGCAAGGTCGACACGCTGACCGAACCGTTATGCATCCTGGGTGCGATGCTGACGGGACGTCCCGTGCGCTACGTGTTCGGACGCGAAGAAGAGATGCAATACGGCCCGCCGCGCGGCGCCGAGCGCATCTACATCAAGGACGGCGTGATGCGCGATGGCCGCGTCGTCGCGAGAAAGATCCGCGCATATTTCGACAGCGGCGCATATACGCGGCTCTCCAGTTATGCAGCGGTGAAATGCGCAGCCCATCTGCCAGGACCCTACACCATCCCGAACGTCTATGGCGACGTCTACTGCGTCTTCACCAACCGTACGCCTGCAACCGCGATGCGCGGCTTCGGCGTCACCGCCATGGACTTTGCGATCGAATGCCAGATGGACAAGCTCGCGAACCTCGTCGGCATGGATCCGATGGAGTTCCGCATCCTCAATGCCTATCGCGACGGCGACATGAAGGCGCATCGGCGCGAGGCCAAGAACACGGCGCTGATCGAGTGCGTCCAGGTCGCGGCCGAGAAAGCCAAATGGCCGATCCGCGACGAGTTCAAGCGCGCCTCCTCCCGCAAAGACGGAGGCGGCAGCCGCGCTGCCATCCCGCGGACGCCTGCCGACATCCACGTACGGACGACCGCGCCGGCGCAGCAGCGCACGAGCTATGATCGCCTGCCAACGGCCGCGTCGCGCGAACCCCCGCGCGAGCCCCCACCGCCCGCACCGCCACCGCGACCAACATCGCCCTCGCATGGGGCGGCCCGGTTCTCATCCGTGTTCGGCACCAGGAGGCGTTGAGATGACGCGACATCGCGGACGCGGCATCGCGTCGGTCAATTATCCCATAGGCATGAACCTCGGCGGCGATCCCAGCCAAGCCCTGGTTCATTCCAATCCGAGCGGCAAATTCACCGTGGCGCTGTCCTCGATCGACCTCGGCCAAGGCATGAAGTCGGTCACGCGGCAGATTTGCGCAGAGACGCTCGGCGTACCGGTCGAGGACGTCTATGTCGATACCGCCGATTCCGATACCGGCCCGCATTGCATGGGCTCGTTCGCCTCGCGCGGCACCCATCGCGTCGGCAATGCAGTGATGGCGGCGGCGCGCGAGGCGCGCGGCGTGATGATGGAGGCGGCCGCAGAAGAACTTGAGGTCAACGCCGCCGATCTCGAAACCGACGGACGTGGCAACATCCACGTCAAGGGCGCGCCGCACCGCTCGATCTCCACCAAGGACGTCGCCATCGCCGCGCAGTTCAAGCAGGGCAAGACTATCGCGGGTCGTGGCATCTTCCTGGTTCCTCTGTCCAATGTCGATCCGGAAACCGGCGAGATGACGCCGGCGACCTGTTACGCCCATGCCTGTCTCGTCGCCGAGGTCGAGGTTGACGACGAGACCGGCGAGGTCACGATGATCCGCATGGATTCTGCCTATGAGCTCGGCCGTGCGCTCAACCCGCGCCTGGTCGAGCAACAGCTCGTCGGCGGCGCCTGGATGGGCGTCAGTCACGCGCTCTACGAGACGCCAGAACCCTATTATCCCGACCCGGTCCACGGCCCTCGCGACTTCGTCGAATATGTCATGCCCGGTCCTGGCGATATCTGCCCGCACGACATCGCCGTATTGGAACGCCCCGCTCCCGATGGCCCCTTCGGCGCCAAGGGGCCCGGCGAAATGTGCGCGAATCCCGTATTGCCGGCGGTTGCGAACGCCATCTTCAACGCCGTCGGCGTGCGCATCGACGATCTGCCGATTACGCCGGAGAAGGTGCTGCGCGCGATCAAGGAGGGCGGCGCGCGCCCTCAGGCGCGGCGCTGAGGTCTCGATGGCCGTCCGCAGCAACATCGTCGGCATCGACAGCCCAGAGGCACTGGAGAAAGCGCTTCGGGCAGCCTATTACCTTGCCGACGAGGGGCTGGCGACCGCAGCCTATCTCGGGCTGGCACTCGGCAAGCCATTGCTGCTCGAGGGCGCGCCGGGCGTCGGCAAGACCGAGGCCGCCAAAGCCATTGCCGCGGTCCTCGGCCGCCGCCTGATCCGCCTGCAATGCTACGAAGGCATCGACGCATCTGCCGCACTCTACGAATGGAACTATCCGCGCCAGATGCTCGCAATCCGCCAGGCCGGCGATGAGAGCGTCGACATCTACGGCGAAACGTTTTTAATCGAGCGACCGATGCTGGCGACGCTGCGCGCACCTGACTCAACTGTGCTGCTGATCGACGAAATCGACCGCGCCGACCAAGAATTCGAAGCCTTCCTGCTCGAGTTCCTGTCCGACTTCCAGATCTCGATTCCGGAGCGCGGTACGGTTCGCGCCTCTGAGCGCCCGGTTGTCGTCCTGACCTCGAACCGCACGCGGGATCTTCATGAAGCGTTGCGGAGGCGATGCGTCTATCACTGGATCGACTATCCCTCCGCCGAGCGCGAAGCGCGCATCGTGATGATGCGGGCCTCCAGCGTCGCCGAGGGCACCGCGCGGGCCGTCGTCGCCGCCGTCGAGAAGCTGCGACGCGAACCACTCAGCAAGGCGCCCGGGATCGCCGAGGCCGTCGACTGGGCCGAGGCCGCCACGCTGCTGCACAAGGGCGGCGCACGGTGGCCTGATGCCTTCAGGCGCTCGATCGGCGTTGCCTTGAAAGACGAGGAGGATCTGCACTTCATTTCGCCGCGCCTCGATGCCCTGCTGGCGGAAGCCTCTGCATGAGCGCCGAACCCGAACTGCCGCGCGCTGCGCGTGTATTCATCTCGTTCGTCGGCTTGTTGCGAACGAACGGATTTGCCGTCGCACCGGAACAGACGACGTCGTTCCTGGCCGCAATCCAGTTGCTCGGTCCCCGCAGCCTGGAGGACATTCGGCAGGCAGCCCTCGCAACACTGGCTCCTCCACCGGAGCGTCGCGCAACGTTCGACCGGCTGTTCGATCTGCACTTTCGCGGAAACGAGGCAATCGAGCGCGTCGATGACGGTGAGGACGACGAGACTGTTCGGCTGCAAGAGGAGGCCCGTGGAAACGACGAGCCGCTGTTGTCGGACGAGGCCAACGAGTCCGGTCTCGCAGCTGCGCGCGCCGAAACCCTGGTCGAGCGCCGCTTTGCGCAGCTCTCGACCACCGATGCGCTGCGCCGGCTGTCCCGCGAGGCGCCGAGGCGCCTGCCGAAGCGGCGCGGCCATCGCCGCATGCGGGCTGGCAGCGGACCCTACGCCGATTTGCGCCGCACCCTGCGCGACTCCGTTCGCAGCGATGGCGAAATTCTCCGGCTGGGGCGTTTGAAGCGGCGGCAGCGCCCACGCAAGATGTTGCTTCTGATTGACGTCTCCGGCTCGATGAAGACCCGCACCGAAGAGAATATGAAGTTCGCGCACACGTTGGTGCAGGCGGCGCCCAGCGTCGAGGTCTTCACCTTCGGCACGCGGCTGACCCGCATCACCCGCCCGTTGCGACTCAAACGCCGAGAGCAGGCGCTCAGGGCGGCGGCCCATGCGGTCAGCGACTGGGACGGCGGCACCCGAATCGGCGATGCGCTTCAGGCGTTTCTCGCCGTGCCCCGCTTCGGTGGATACGCGCGGGGCGCTGCCGTGATCATCGTTTCCGACGGCCTGGAACGGGGCGAACCCGATGCGCTGCGCGATGCGGTCGCGAAACTATCGCGCCGTGCGTGGCGCGTGAGCTGGCTGACACCGCTCGCGGCTGGTCCCGACTTTCGCCCGCAGACCGAAGCGCTGGTCGCGATCGAACGCTTCGTCGACGACCTCGTCGATGGTGGCTCGAGCGCGTCGATCGTCGCGCATGTGCTGGCGCTGGGACAAAGGAGAGTTGCGTGACCGACGTCGTCGATGGGCACCATCATATCTGGCGCCAGACCGACCTGCCCTGGCTGGTGGGTCCGATGCAGCCGCGCATCTTCGGTCCGTACGAGCCGATCCGGCGCGATTACCCGATCGAGGAATATCTCGGCGACATCGAGGGCAGCGGCGTTACCCGCTCGGTCTATGTCCAGACCAACTGGGCCAATGACCGCTTCGAGGACGAGGCCGCTTGGGTGCAGCAGACCGCCGAGGAGCACGGCTGGCCGCATGCCATCGTAGCTTACGCCGACTTTTCGGTGGACGACGTGCGTCCACAGCTCGACCGCCTGAAGCGTTATGCCCTCGTACGCGGCGTTCGCATGCAACTGCATTGGCACGAGAACCCGCTTTATCGCTTTGCCGCGCGGCCGGACCTTTGCACCGATCCCGTGATCCAGCGCAATATCGCCCGCCTTGCGGATTATGGCTGGAGCTTTGACCTTCAGGTGTTCACGCCACAGATGCCTGACGCTGCGCGCCTTGCGGAATCCTGCCCTAAGGTGACCTTTATCCTCCAGCACGCCGGCATGCTGGAGGACCTTTCACCGGCAGGCCGCGCCGCGTGGCGCGCCGGGATGGCCCGCCTCGCCGCATGCCCGAACGTCGTGTCGAAACTATCGGGGCTCGGAACCTTCATCCACCGCAACGACCCCGCGCATATCGCATCCGTCCTGACCGATACGATTGCGATCTTCGGCGCCGAACGCTGCCTGTTCGGCTCGAATTTTCCGATCGAGAAATTGTGGACCAGCTATCGCGCGTTGATCGATGCATTCCGTGCCGCCGCGGCGCCGCTACGCGATGATCAGCGCGAAGCCATTTTCAAGACCACCGCTATGCGCGTCTATCGGCTCTGAGCGCCGAGGAAACAACGAGAACGGACACAGGGAGGGACGGAATGCCGCTGGAGATCAAGATTTTGGACTATGGCGATATTGAGCTGGAATCGAGCTTTTTGGTTCTCGGCCGCGATTGCGGCCGCACCCGCCGCGTCCTCACCCTCGGTTTCCTGATCCTCGGCGGCAAGTATCCGGTCGTGGTAGACACCGGTTACCGTTCCAACCAGATCATGGAAACGCTGGGGATGCGCGGCCTGCAGTATCACGAGCACATGATCGAGAACCAGCTTGCGCGGCACGGCGTGCGGATGGGCGATGTGCGTTTCGTCTGCCACACCCATCTGCACATCGACCACGCCGGCAAGGACGATCTGTTTCCGATGAACACGACCGTCGTCCTCAACCGTCGGGAGCTTGAATATTCTGTGTCCGGCCTGATGCATCCGCAATATCCGGCACCGGATATCAAGCATCTGATCGACCGTCTGCACACCAAGAGTGCGCTGCGCTTTCTCGACCTCGAGATCACAGGTCCCATCGAGTTGATGCCGGGTGTCTACTGCGACGCCGCGAATGCGCATACCGAGGGATCGATGAATATCATCGTCGAAACGGCCGACGGCATCGCCACCATCTGCGGCGACGTCATCTATGATTTCAACGACCAGATCGTGACGCCCTTCAACGAGATCCACGACTGGGAGCCGCGCACCACTGGCAACCACGGCACCACCAAGCGGGCCGAGAAGGCCGCCATCAAAAAGCTGCTCAGCAATTCGCGCTATCTGCTGCCGGTCCACGACCGCCCCGCCAAAATCGAAGGCGGCAACGTCGTCGGCCGGCTGCATGACCAGGTGCCTGGGCCGGTCGTGCAGTCTCTGCCCCAGCGCAACTGGTTTCCGGCCTAGACGCCAGAGGATCGACCGATGACCCACGTCACCTTGCGCTCCGAATTCGAGACCCTGATCGATCCCTACGCACCAGTCGCGCAAATCGGCACCGGTTTTGACTTTACGGAAGGACCGATCTGGCATCCGGTGGATCATTATCTGCTGTTCTCAGACATGCCGGGCGACGTGCGCCGGCGCTGGGATGCGCGGCGCGGCGTCGCCGAGGTCAAGCGTCCCTCGAACAAATGCAACGGCATGACCTATGACGCCGAGCTCAATTTGATCGTTTGCGAGCACGCGACATCGTCGTTGATCCGCGAGCGGCCGGACGGACGGCGCGAGGTGCTGGCCTCGCACTTTGGGGGACAGGAGCTCAACAGCCCCAACGACGTCTGCGTGCACTCCTCCGGCGCGATCTATTTCTCGGACCCCTGGTATGGCCGCATGCCGGTCTATGGCGTCGAGCGGCCGAGGCAGCTCGGTTTCCAAGGCGTCTATCGCGTCGTGCCCGGCGCCGACCCGAAGCTCGTCGTGGACCGCAATCTGTTCGACCAGCCGAACGGGCTGTGCTTCTCGCCCGACGAGAAACTGCTCTATGTCAACGACACCGTGCAGGCACTCATCCGCGTGTTTGATGTCAATTCTGACGGTTCCCTGTCGACCGCGCGGGTGTTCGCGAGCGCCATCCGCTCCGAGCTCGAGCCCGGCTTGCCCGACGGCATGAAGTGCGACCAGCACGGCAACGTCTGGGTTACGGCACCCGGCGGGGTCTGGGTCTATTCGCCGCGGAGCGAGCTGCTCGGCAAGCTCCGCCTGCCCGAACTCGTCGCCAACCTTACCTGGGGCGGGCCGGATTTCCGCACGCTGTACCTGACTTCGACGCACTCGGTCTATGCAATTCCCACCAGGGTCGGACCGCGCCACGAGCCCTATATGAGCGGCAAGCGAGGCAGCGGCACTGCGGCCGCGGGCTCTGCTTCCGCTGCCCCCATCCTTGCCGACGGCGAAATGCAGCTCGACCCGCGACGCTGCGCCATGATCATCCAGGATCTCCAGAACGACGTCATCATGGATGGCGGCGCCTTTGCCGATTCCGGCGCGCCAGGTCACGCGAAGCAGCAGCGCGTCGTCGAGAATGTCCGCCGCCTGGCCGAAACGGCGCGGGCGCGAGGCGTGGCCATCATTCATGTCTGGTTCGTCGTCGAGCCCGGCGCGCCCGGCGTGACGCTGAATGCGCCGCTGTTCGAGGGTCTCGTCGACAGCAAGGCGATGGTGCGCGGAAGCTGGGGGGCGGCACCGGTGTCAGGTCTCGAACCACGGCCCGGCGATTTCGTGGTCGAGAAGGTGCGAATGAGTGCCTGGGAAGGCACGAGGCTCGAAACGATCCTGAAAGCCACCGGCCGCGACATGATCATCAACACCGGCGCCTGGACCAACATGTCAGTTGAGCACACAGCGCGGACCGGTGCCGACAAGGGCTACTTCATGATCGTTCCCGAGGATTGCTGCTCGACCATGAACGCCGATTGGCACGCCGCGTCGATCAATTTCGCCATGCAGAACGTCGCCGTCGTGACCAAGGCCGATGCGGTCATCAAAGCGCTGGGATGAACGGTGGCGAAGCTCCTGCACCTGTCCTGCTCGCCCCGCGACGACTCCTGGTCAGGCGCCGGCGCACGCGTTTTCCTCGACGGCTTTCGCCAAGCTCGGCCCGACTGGGACGTGGACGTTATGGATCTCTGGCGCGAGCGCTTGCCGGAATTTTCAGGCCCCATTGTCGAAGCCAAATATGCACGGATGAAGGCGCAGGCCTTCAACGACGCGCAGCGCGACAGCTTCGCGGAAGCCGAGCGGATGGCGGTGCGCTTAGCGCTCGCCGAGCGGGTGCTGATTTCGACGCCGATGTGGAACTTCGGTATTCCCTATAAGCTCAAGCAATGGTTCGACATCATCGTCCAGCCCGGGCTCACCTTTCGGTTCGATCCGTCGCTGGGGTATATCCCGTTGCTGAAGGACCGGCCGACCATCGTCATCATTGCCAGTGGCAGCGATTTCGCCACCGGAATGAACCGCGGGCGCATCGACATGGCAACGCCTTACCTGCGCGAAATTTTGCGTTTTGTCGGCATCAGCAATGTCCGTTTCATTCCGATCGGACCAACCACTGGACCACAACAGCCCATCGAGGCGTCCCGCGAAAGAGCCCACCAACGTCTGGCCGCAATGGCCGAGAGCTTCTGATGCGCCCCGCAGGTCAGTCGAGGCTACGGCAGATTGTCCCGCAGAAAAATGTCGATGCGGATGCGCTCCTGGTCGGGGCTGATCGGCTCACCCGAACAATGCGCGAGCAGGACTCGCGCCGCAGACCGTGCCTCGTGGCCGGGATCCTGGTTGATGATGGCATCGAGCGTGCCGCGGACCAGGAAACGCCGCGTGTATTGGGTCAGCTCATGGGCAATCCAGACCACCTCGCGCGACCGTCCCGAGGCCTCGAGCGCGTCGGCGATGCCACGGTTCCCGGCGCCGCAGCAGTATATGCCGCGCAGATCGGGCTGGCGCGCGAGCAGTGCCGCAGTGAGCTCCCGGGTGCGCTCGCTGTCGTCGCGGCCCTCGATCACGGGCAGCGCGTGCAGGTTCGGATACTCGCTGGACAGGATCTGGTGGAAGCCGAACTGCCGCTCGGTGTGATCGCGCAGCGACAACGATCCCGCGATGACGGCCACCGTCCCCTTGCGACCAGTGAGGAACCGTCCCATCAGCGTTGCAGCGGTGCGGCCTGCCGCCGGGTTGTCGATGCCGACATAGTGCAGCCGGCGCGAGCTCGGCGCGTCCGACACGAGGGTCACCACAGCGACCCCGCGCGCAGTGAGTTCGTCGATCGCGGCGCGCACCCTGGGATGGTCGAGCGCGATCACGGCGACGCCCTGATAGGCAGGCGAGAGATTTTCCAGCGCGGCGGCGAGTACGTCCGGATCGAACACGTCGACACGCAGGATATCAATGAAGCCGCGCTGGCCGGCGAGCCAGTCTGCGGTGCGCTGGACCTGCTCGGTCAGGTTGGTCATGAAGCTGTTGCTGCCCGTCGGCAGCACAAAGGCAAAGCGGAACGTCTGCCCGCGGGCAAGCCGCGCGGCCGCGACGTCGGCTCGATAGCCGAGTTTTGCCACCGCGGCCTCGACCCGCGCGACGGTCTTGGCGCGCACGCCCTCGCGCCGGTTGACGACGCGGTCGACCGTGGCGAGCGAAACACCCGCCGTGCGCGCAACGTCCTCAAGCGTGGCACGAATCACCGGCTGGCTCGCACCAGCATTCATTCGCGCGCCGCCCACAGCATGCCGCGGGTCATCAACGTTCGGATTTCCGATACGTCGAGTTCGTAAGCGCGGTGGCCGAGCGAGGAATAGAACACCCTGCCCGCGCCGTATCGCTTCTTCCAGACCACGGGCATTACCACGCCCTCGATCCAGGGCGCGTGCTCGCCGGTGAAGGTCGTCGTCGCCAACACCTCGTTGGCGGGGTCGACATGCATGTAGTACTGCTCGGAACGATGCTCGAAACTCTTCAGGCCCTTCATGATGGGATCATCCGGCTTCGTCAAGTCGACCTTGTAGTCGATGATGTTGCCGGGATGCGCAACCCACTGCCCGCCGCACAGGAACTGGTAGTCGACGGAATCGCGGAATGCGTCGCCCATGCCGCCATGATGGCCGGCGAGCCCGACGCCGCTCCGGACCGCAGCGCAGAGATTGAGCGCTTCCGCCTTCTCGATTGTCGACATGGTGTAGATCGGGATGATCAGCGACAGGTCGTGAATCGCGGGATCGGCGAACGCGGCGGTGGTGGTTTCAGTCCGCACCTCGAAGCCTTCAGCCTTCAGCCAACCACGGATCATCGAAGCACAGAGATCGGGATCGTGCCCGGGCCAACCGCCCCATACAATCATTGCCTTGCGCATGTTTCTGTCCTCAGTCGATCTGTCCGGTTTCACGCCCGGCCGGCAGCATCGCCGGCCGCTCGACGCGGCTCTCGATCTTGACGCGCCGGCCTTCCTCGGCAGAGATCTGGAACGCCTCCATCACCTCCAGCACGTGGAAAGCGAGCGCGCCGCTCGCACGATGCGGCCGGTTGTTCAGTATCGCGGAGGCCATATCGGCGGCGCCAATGGAACGGAACTCGCCATCGACATGACCGTGGGTCAGCGACACCGGTTCCCAGTCGCCGCCGGTCTTGGCGACCTGCACCTCGCCACCGAAGCGGTTCGGATCGGGCACGAGCATGCTGCCCTTGTCGCCATAGATCTCGATCGGCGCGTGCCGGTGCTTCGGCACATCAAAGCTCATCGCGATCGAGACGACCGCCCCGCCCTCGAATTCGAGCGTGCCGGCGACATGGGTCGAAACTTCGACCGGGATCAGCGTTCCGTTCATCGGCTGGCTGGTGACCAGCCGCTCGGATTTCGGACGCGCGGTCGAGCCCATCACGCTCGCCACCGGGCCGAGCAGCTGCACGAGATCGGTGATGTAGTACGGGCCCATGTCAAGCATAGGGCCGCCGCCGCGCAAATAATAGAAACCCGGCGCCGGATGCCAGCGCTCATGGCCGGGGCAGCCGAAGAACGCGCTGCCGGCCACGGGCGTGCCGATCGCGTCATCGTCGATCAGCTTGCGCGCGGTCTGGTGCCCACCGCCCAGGAACGTATCGGGCGCGCAACCGACGCGAAGATTCTTCTGCGCGGCGAGCTCCATCACCTTGCGCGCTTCCGTGACGTTAATGCCGAGCGGCTTCTCGGAATGAACGTGCTTGCCGGCGTTCAGCACCGCCAGGCTGACGTCGGTGTGGGCGAGTGGCACAGTGAGATTGATGACGATCTCAACGTCGTCTCGCTTGAGCAGCTGATCAACCCGCATCGCCGGCAACCCGAAGGCGGCGCCCTGCCGCTCTGCCGCATCGCTGCGCATATCGGCGAGCGCCTTGATTTCCATGACCGCGAAGCGCTGGGCCGCCTTCAGATAAGCGGTGCTGATATTGCCGCAGCCGATGATGCCGATGCCGACTTTTCTCATTGTGATCTCCGTGAGGTACCGTTCATCCCTTGACCGCGCCGGCGGTGAGGCCTGCGACGATGTGCTTCTGCGCCAGGAGGAAGAGAATGATCGTCGGCAGGATGGTCAACGTGATGAAGGCCAGGATCAGATGCCACTCGGACGAATACTCGCCCTGATAAATCATGATACCGAGCGGCCAGGGATAGAGCGCGTCGGTGTTGAGCATCACCAGCGGCAGCAGATAGGCGTTCCAGCTGTTGACGAAGGTGATGGTACCGACGGTCGCCAGGATCGGCCGCGATAACGGCAACGTCACATAGCGGAAGAATTTGATATAGCTGCAGCCGTCGACCAGCGCGGCCTCCAGCAGTTCGTACGGGATGTCCTTGAAGAAGCGCCGCAGCAGCAACACGCTCATCGCAAGACTGAAGGCCGTCTGCGGCAGGGCAACGCCAAAATATGTATCGAGCAGCCCGAGATCGCGTACCTTGATGAAGAGCGGCAGCACCGCCGTCGCGGCCGGAAACAGCAGGCCCAGCGTCAGGTAGCTCAGCAGCATCGAGCTGCCGTAGAACCTGATATGGGCGAAGGTGAACGCCGCCATCGAGGCGACGATCAGGGTCAAGGCTACCGTGAGGGTCGAGATGATCAGCGAGTTGCGCAAGAGCTGCCAGTAGCGTGCCGAGAACAGGATGTCGGCATAGTTCTGCCACTCCCAGTGACGTGGCAGGCCGAACGGATTGACGCGCAGTTCGCCGAGCGACTTGAAACCACCGAACAAGGTCGCGAGCAGCGGCACCATTACGATGATGGCAACAACGGCCAGGAACACCAGCTTGAACAATACTGAGGGATCGAACGGCGCTCGGATGGTCCTGACGTTACTCATCGCGCATGAACCATCGCTTGTACGTGAAGGCAAAGGTCACGCAGATCGCAAACAGAATGACGCCGATGGCACTGCCGTAGCCGACCCGCATGCGCGAGATGCCATTGTTGTAAAGAAAGCTCACCATCGTGTTCGAGGCGTCCGCGGGCCCGCCGCGCGTCAGGGGCATGACGAGATCGAACAGCTGCAACGAGCCGACGATGGCGAAGAACACGGAGAGCCGGATCGTCGGATAGAGCAAGGGGATGACCACATGTCGCAAGGCTTGCGATCGGGTCGCGCCGTCGATACGCGCCGCCTCGACCAGGCTCTTGTCGAGGCCCTGGAGCGCTGCGATGAATAGCATCATGTGGAAGCCAAAGTACTTCCAGACGACCACGATCAGCACCGCCAGCATGGCCGTATCCGTCGATGCAAGCAGATGCGGCGGCTCGGCGCCGAAGCTGCGCCAGATCGAGGCCACAAGGCCGTAGTCGCCATCATAGACGAAGCTGAAGATCAGCCCGGTTGCGATCTCCGCCAGGATATAGGGCATGAAGAACAGCATGCGCAGCGCCACCGCCCCTCGAAAGCGTTCGGCGAGCATCAAGGCCAGGGTGAGCGCAAGCGGCAGCTGGATGGCGAGCGAAACAGCGATGATCAGGCCGTTGTTGCGCAGAGCGAGCCAGAAGGCGCGGGTCTCCAGCACAAAGCGGTAATTGTCCAGGCCAATCCAGTTGGTCGGCCTGCCGAACCCGTTCCAATTGAAGCCCGAATACCAGGCTGCTTCGCCGATCGGCAGCACAACGAACAACGTGAACAACAGCAGCGCCGGCGGCAGGAACAGGATGAGCACCGTCAGCCGGCCGTCCCAACTCGGGCCACGGACCGTGACCTGCGGGATCATCTCGCCAGCAGCGCCGATCGCCGACACGCTCGCGGTCCGCCGCGTCACCGTCAGTTGCCCTGTTTCCACGCCGCCTCGATCGCCTTGGCAGCCTCTTGCGGGCTCATGCTGCCGCCGGCGATCTCGGCAGTAACGTCGTTGACGACGCGGCCGACCGACGGACCCAGGCTCTGGTCATAGAAGTTCTGGTGGTAGTTCGACTTCGCTAGATTGGCGGCGATCAGCTTCATGAAGGCGTTGTTGAGGCCGACATCCGCACCCTGCACCACCGGGATGATGAAGTTGCCCGCGGCAAGCCGCGTCTGCACCTCTTTGGAGACGAAGTACTTCAGGAAATCGACAGCCTCCTTCGGCGAGCCTTTTGTGATCAACCAACCGGTGATGCCCCCGAGCGTATCGGTCGGAGCGCCCTTGCCGCCGGTCACGACCGGGAAGTCGAACCAGCAGATCTTGTCTTCGATCAATCCGACCTTGTCGGCGGCGAGAGCGCGCTGCAGATGATAGACCGTGCTGATCGCGAGCGTCATCGCCGCCTTGCCGTCGCCGAAATAGCCGACCGCCTGCGGGTTCTTGAAACCCAGGAAGCCATTCTGGAACGGTTGGAGATCCACGAGTTGCTTGAACAGCTCGCCGGATTTCTGGAAGGTTTCCCCGGCAAAGCCGCCGTTCTCGCCACGCAACGCCGCATCGAACGCCGCCTTGCCGCCGATGCGCACAGCAAGATGCGTCCAGTAGAAGTGCAGTGGCCACTTATCGGCGCCGCCGACCACGATCGGGGTCACGCCGGCGGATTTCAACGTCTTCACGGCAGCAAGCAGATCGTCCCAGCTCTTGATCCCGGCAGGGTCGACCTTCGCCTTGGCCATCAGCTCCTTGTTGCAGAGGAAGCCGACCTGCGAGAGCGCCGTGGGCAGACCATAAACACGGCCGTTGCTGGTGAAGGCGGCGAGCGCCGCCGGTGTGAGACTGTCGCTGTAGCCCTTCACAGAATCGGTGATGTCGTCGAGCACACCGGCCTCGATCTGCGTCTTCAGGACACCGCCGGCCCAGCTGTAGATGATGTTGGGCCGGTCTTTGGATTGCAGGATGGTCGGCAGCTTGGCCTTGTAGGCCTCGTTCTCGAGGAACTGCATCTCGACCTTGACGCCGGGATGCGACCCCTCATAGGCGCGCGCAACCTCCTCCCAGATTTTGACCTGGGCCGGGTTGGCCTCGATGTGCAGCCACTTGACCGTCGTTTCGGCCGCAGCGAGTTTCGCTCCGAACAGGCATGCGACAACGGCTAGTCCCAGTTTCCCGAGCAGTCTCATCACATTCCTCCCAAGGGCTCTTATTCTTTGATGCAATCCTGCCTTCGATTTTTGAGGTACGCAACTGAAATTCTGACCTATGCACCTCACGAGGGAGGTCGCTAAGGTGAGCGGGAGAGTCGGGCCGCGTCGCGCTGCCCCCAACGCAAATCGAGGGATATCCATGGCTGCCGTTTATTCCGACCTCGCCGGCAAGGTCGTTCTCGTCACCGGAGGCGCATCGGGAATTGGCGCTGCGATCGTGCGGAGCTTCGCACAGCAGAAATCCAATGTCGTGTTCTTCGACATCAATGTCGACGCGGGCCAATCGCTGGCACGCGAGCTGTCGGATCAAGGTCTTAGCGCGCGTTTCATGCGTGTCGACTTGACCGATATTGCCGCGTTACGTGCCGGTGTCGCGGAGGCGCGCAATGTGCGCGGCGCGATCAACATCCTCGTCAACAATGCCGCGCATGACGAGCGGCACAGCACCGAGGAAATGACACCGGAATATTGGGACGACCGCATCGGGGTCAACTTGAAGCACCAGTTCTTTGCTGCGCAGGCCGTGTTGCCCGACATGAAGGCGGCGAACGCCGGCGCTATCATCAATTTCGGCTCGGTATCGTGGATCGCCGGACAAGGCGGCATGGCCGCCTACACCGCCAGCAAATCGGGGGTGATCGGTCTCACACGCTCTCTGGCGCGCGATTACGGCGCCTACAATATCCGCGTGAACGCGATAGCGCCGGGATGGATCATGACTGAGCGCCAGCTCGATAAATGGATGACACCCCAGGGCGAGGTCGAGCTCATGCAACGACAATGCCTGAAGCGCAAGCTCATGCCCGACGAGGTCGCGAAGTTCACCATCTTCCTCGCTTCCGACGAGGCTTCTGCCTGCACAGCCCAGCACTACATCGTCGATGGCGGCTGGGTCTGAGGCGGACCAGACCAGATCGTGCATCGGCGCGCCGCTACTTTGCCAGGCGGAACTTCCCGCCTTCGACCTTGATGAGAAAGGCCGAGCGCTCATCATAGCCGTTGTGATCGGCCTTGCTCATGTTCGACAGCCCATTGTTGAGATAGATGTTCTGCCCACGCTCGAGTGCGTCCCGCAGCGCCGCGCGAAATTCGATTGTGCCAGGCTTTGCCGTCTTCAGCGCATCCGGTGCAGCTTTTCCGATCAGTGCCACGACATCCCAGAGGTGAGCAGCGAACATGTTGGGCTTTTGTCCGTTCGCCGCTTCATACGCGGTCACGAACTCCTCCGTCGAACGACGGAACGGATCTCCTGCGGGAAGATCGGCGGCAATGGTAAAAGCTTCGCCCGCGAATACCGCACCTTCGACGTTCGCGCCGCCGAGCTTGATGAACTCCTCACTGGCCACGCCGTGTGTCTGAAATATCTTCCCGGCGTATCCGCGCTCGCGGAGCGCCTGCTGCGGCAGGACGGCCGGAGTTCCTGCGGACGCGATGAAGACGGCATCGGGATTGGTCGACATCACCTTCAGCGCCTGACCGGTGACGCTGGTGTCGGCGCGCGCGTAGACCTCATGTGTGGTTACGGTCAGCCCCAACGCAGGCGCGAGGCGGCTCACCTCCTTGTAGTAGCCCTCGCCGTAGCCATCCGAAACGCCGATATAGCCGAGCGTCTTCACGCCTGATGTCGCGATATGCTTGAGGATGGCGGCCGCCATGAGGTCGTCATTGGGAACGACCTTGAAAGCCCAGGCACGCTTCTCATCCATCGGTTGAACGATGGCCGTAGCGGCAGCGAGAGACAGCAGCGACGTCTTCGATTCGAGCGCGACATCCAGCATCGGCATGGTCACCGGGGTCAGAGAGGAGCCGACCAGCACGTCGACCTTATCCTGGATCACCAGCCGGCGTGCGTTCTGGACCCCTTTGGTCGAATCCGACTCGTCGTCCAGGACGATATAGGTCACCTTCTCTCCACCGATCTCTTTCGGAAGAGCTGCAACCGTCTTGAGCTGCGGCTGTCCCAGAGCGGATCCCGGGCCGCTTGCCGAAATCACAATTCCAATTTTGATGTCCGCGTGAGCAGCATTTCCAAAAAGGACGCATGCCACAAGAAGCGAGGCTCGCGCGAAACCGATCTTCATGTCCCGTTCCTCCCTGTCCGCTTTGATGACTCCGCCGGCTGCATCGGGCGCCCCGGCTCGAGCTTGCACTGCTCTCCGGGACGCACCGACGCTGCCCAGAAGGCACGTCGTCCGACATACGCGTTCCCTCCTGCGGTCCCGAGCAAGCGGGCGGATCATGCTAAGCGGATCGCGGCAACGTGTCTGTCCCTAGCGTTAGGGACAAGACATCGGTGCTCGAACCGGAATCTCGAGGTAGACGGACACGCCTTCGCGTTCTCGCGGCGCATTTCGCCCGAGCTTTGCTTGGTCGCTTCACCCTCTTGTCCAAGAGGGCGCAGGGAAGGCCGGGTGCCGGCTGGCACCCGCGGTCCGCTGCGCGAAAAGCACACGCAGGAAAACC
>NZ_JBVVPP010000024.1:0-94047 GCF_055811315.1 Bradyrhizobium sp. MI1.4
CAGCGGGGTTTCAGGCAAGGCGCCGAGGCTACGGAAGTGGTCGACTATTTCTCGGTGAACCTCGATCGCAGCCCACGGACCCACCCGTAAATTTCCCAAGTGTTCGAAACGAGGCGCGCTGGTTAACTGGTACGGGTGAGCACCGCACCATGAAAACGCCGAAGCCAAAGCAATGGACCGACCGCGAGGTCCAGCAATTGTCGAAGCTGGCACGGACGGGCGCTGGCGTATCGAAGATTGCAGCCGAGCTGGGCCGTCACGCAGGATCAGTGAGGCGAATGGCGCGAACGATAGGGGTATTGTTGAAGAAGTAGCCGTCGAGGAAGCTCGCGCATGCCCCGCCCGAAGGAGCGCAGCACGGCTGACCTACAGGCCGGAACCACGACTAATGTCCCGCACAAGCCTGAGCGCGGCGCCAGTATTTCGACCATAGAAGAGCGTCTGATCGAGCTGCGAAAGAATGGTCAGCCCAAATCCCAAATAGCGTGATGGCAATGCCTCTAAACATTGTCGTGGACCGGGTTGAACGGTGCAGTGCAAGTTCAAACGGCCCCGGCCGCAGGTTGGGAGGAACAGCCGGGGCCGGTATTCCCATTCCATGTGCCGCAATCGGCGGTAATCGGCACGCACCTAGCAAGCCAGATAAAAGCTAACGAATTGTTTCGTAAGTCCCGAATTCGGAGCGAAGCGCTGCTTTGGTGTTGCAACGGCAACGCGCTTCGCAACGCAACATAGCGCGAGCGCCGCCCGTACTTGTACGGAGGTTGAACCAAACTTCTTGCCGTTGCTTGTCGTCCATATTCAACGTCTACTTCAGATTGATTTTGTGACGATCCGATTTTTCAGACGAGGCCGGTCCATGAGCGTCAAAGCCATGATGGCGACTATCCTCAAGAACCAACTGACATCGCGCGGAGTGCATTCGCTGACGCATTCGGACTGCGCGGAGATCGTGGAGCACTTGATCGAAAAGCTCACTGAGCTTGAGCTTAGTTTAGCGCGAGAAGTAGCCAACAACCAGAAACTGCAGTAGCACGAAGCATGATGAGCAATCGAGACTGACAGCGGCGTGATTGCTGATCCGTTCCGCTGCCCGATGGCCGCAGTCTGAACACGCTGCACGTCGCCACGACCGACGACGCTCTCGGCGCGCGAGCATGATGCGCCGGCATGGTGCCCTAACGACATTGATGCTGTTTGTGGCACTATCGGCGCAGGTCGCGCCCATGGGCGAGAGACCGTCTCGATTAACCCGACCGAGATGTGTAGAGCGCCGACAGCGACCCAACTCACGACTAGGTGAGTAGGCCATGTGCTTACAAGGCAGAGGCCCCGGAGTGCCTGAGGCGGACCTCTTCCCTCATCAATTAATCGTCGTCCCGGTCGTGAGGATGGTGTTCGAGGTGGTGCTCATGGTGATGGTGCTCTGCCCCACCTCCGTTCACACCTTTTGCCCCAGACGCGGCGATGGCGTTTGACGTGAGTGAGGTCGATAGAAGCAAGGTCATGGCGGGCGGCGTTACGGCCGCAAATCTACCGCAGGTCTTCAAAAATTCACGTCGATCGTCATCTTCTGTCGAGGTATGACATCCACGTCACGAACGTCTTCGGACCGACAGAGGTACCACATTATTTTCAGTTATCCGAATTTAATTTGTTAAATGTATTTAATCGATCATGCAACGAAGGCAGCTTAATATTCGGGGTTGGGTGAATCCGAACGTGACCTCCTCAACGGCGGTGGCGCTCTTGAGTATGTCCAGAGCAGTGATCCGTCGGGAACGGATGGGAGTATCGTCCTAATTAAATGGACAGCTTCTTGATGTTGTTGTAATTTCTCGGGTTTCAGCTTCGGAACTGATGTTTTGGAGCAACTCATGCCGGAGTATCGAGCCTACATTCTTGGATCGGACGGCCACATACAGCTTCGCCTTGAACTTGATTGCGTCGACGAACCAACGGCGAGCGAACGAGCCAAGCAGCTCGTTAACGGCCAAGACGTCGAGCTTTGGGAAGGCGCGCGCAAAATCGCGACATATAGGTCAGAAGAGTAAGGTCGCCGACACTGGCGCGCTGGACCAACCCACATTTCGATTGCCGCGACGAGTATCTTGCTCATAGGGGCATAAGCGCACACTGCGCGTCATTCGTGGTCGCCGTTGCTTCGGGGGCAATCGTCTCCCGGCGCGAGTAATCATTCGCCTCTGTGCGTGCTTGAGGCTCTGTTCTTTCATTTGCACAAGCGACGTTGCATTCTTGGAAATGGGACGACAGCTCAAGCTCAGCCAAGTGCTCCCAGTATTCTGCTTCCGCGAGGAGCTTCCATTTATTCACGCCATTGTACGCTGCTTGTTGACGACACAGCGAACCCATCGCGCGTAAGCGTCGCACCTTCTCCACTGCGGACCCCCTTCGGCTTGTTTTTGACAAACCTGTTATTTCTGAGTGTCAGAGTTAAAGTCTCGCAGATTGAAATGACAAGCCCGGTGTTTGACTGGTTTTATGACAGCGCAATAGTCTGACTTTTGCCGCTAGCGTGCATCCGGTTGAAACATTGACTAGATCGATAAACCCCGCTCTTCCGACTGCCCGCAATCCCCCTCGCGGAGGCGCTTAGGAAGGTGGCGGCTCCAGTCCGATGACTGGAGCCTTTTGTCCGCCATCCATCAAAGCAGGTGAGCAGTCCCAGCGCTGAGTGCAATGTCGAGTGTCAGCGCCAGAGCGTCGTCCGCCTGTGCTCTGCGCAGGCATGCAATAAGGTTCGCACCAGCAGCAGTGAACTTTTGAGCGATCCTTCTTCGATTATGGTTAGCTTTTCATCACTCCGACGTTTGATCCTTACTTTGTCTCGCCGCATTGGACCACGAACCTGCTCGACGACCGATGCCAATTGATCAACACAACCCCCGCTATTGCGCGAGCCTCGGAGGGCTATCAGTTACTGCAACTTGGACACTAAGAGCCCGACACACGCAACGAGCGTTGCCGTACTCAGGGTCAAGAGCTGCTCGGTGCGGGCTTGCAGATAGCGGTTAGCAACCAGCTGATTCAGTTGGTTTCGAAGCCCCTCAGATCGAATTTGCTGGAATGCCAGTTCGCAGAGCGCTCACACCATCTAATGGGACGTAAGCTCTGACAGATTACGACAGGCGCAAGCAGGAGCCTTAAACGTTTATGGACGTGGATCGATCTGGAAGATGATCGACATGGACCGGACCGAGCGCTTCTTTGCCGGAATGACTGTCGTGGTCACGATCTGCCTCTGCGCCGCGTTTACGATGTGGATGCTCGTTTGAGCCGCCACTCATGCTGCCAACGGAGGCGCCCTATTTCGGTGGCTGCCATCTTGGCAAGGTCAGCCACTCGGTTACTGAGACGTGATTTCGTTCTGCCGGACCTTCCTAAGCAGACTGTCTCGTTTGTGTCCTGGCGGAAATGACCGGACTTCATCACGTAGCTGTTGAGCTTCTAGGTCAAGCCGAGCCCCACACTTCCGAGATCGCCGCGGCGTTTGCCGCGTCCCGGGAACCGGACCCTATGGTATTACCCATGCGCATTTCGCAATTGTGCAGCGGCGCGCTGGGACCTAACTCCTCAATCACCCTGAGAGACAACAATTCGCCTCCGAGGGCGTGTGGTTGGAGTTTTTGAGATTGAGAGCTTCCGCAGCTGAATTGGACTTCGGGGCGCGAGGCGTAGGCGGATTCAAACAAAGTTCGAGTTGGCCGCCCTATGACGCTCGAAATGCGATGCGGCGGATCGTTCGAGGTAGGCCGCAGTGACGCTTCCCGCCGAAATTGGCAACCGACTTCTGGCAACACTGCCGGCGGCGGACCTCGAACTGCTGGCGCCCGAGCTAGAGATGGTAGCGCTCGATCGGGATGCGGTCGTCTCGCAGGCGGGTGACCAGACCGAGCACGTCCTCTTTCCTCATAGTGGCGCCATTTCTGTGATGATCGACATGGCCAACGGACAGACGGTCGCCAGCGCCGCAATAGGGCGCGAGGGAGCAGTAGGCACTGTTTCCGTGCTGGGGCTGTCCCCTTCGGCCGTTACCGCCGCCGTTCGTGCCGCGGGCATCGCCTCGCGAATCCCCGCATCGGACAAGGCGCACGTTCTGTCATTAGACGTTGGCAGTCGGTTGGGCCTATTTAGAGGTCCAAGGTCAGCTTTTTCGACTTTGCACCCGAATAGCAAATCATGATCGTCTTGTTTGTCTCTTGTTCCTGCTTGCTCAGAAACTGCTCGCGGTGATCCGGCATGCCTTCGATCACGCGTGTCTCGCAGGTTCCGCAGCCACCTTCCACAAGCGAAATTCCTGAATCGATCAGTGCATCCAGGAATCGACTTCCCGGGCTCAACGGCAACCGTACGATATCGAAACATAACGGCCGTGCCCATCTTCCAACCCAAGATCGCGCGAACCATCGGTTTGCTTCAGCGACGCGGAGCCATCTATCCACGGCCGCACGGGTTTCTCGCGACAGATTGATTTCGGCATGGCCTGGAGAAATATGAGATACCGCTCCACATGTCGGGCGAACTGAACTCACGGGCCAACTCAGCCAGCCGTCAAAGCCCCGACCTTGAGCCAGAAGGTGTTCTGCGGATTCCGACGCGTGTGCCATCACGGCCGGAAACACTTTTGCATTGGCGGACGCTAGTCGTGACGAGCGCCAAGACCCGATGCGACGAGAGCAACTTCATGAGTAGAATCCGAGAACGGCCTTTGTCTCGAGATATTCTTCCAAACCCCTCTAGGCCGTACTCCCGGCCGTTGCCGGAAGGCTTGTATCCACCGAAAGGTGCGTTCGGGTCCCAGTCAGGATAGTTCACATGGACCTGACCAGACCGGATCTCTCCGGCTACGGCCCGCACCGTTTCCATATCCGTGCCCTGCACGTGGGCGCCGAGGCCGTAGACAGTGTCGTTGGCGATCTCGATCGCCTCCTCCACTGTGTTGTAGGAAATGATGGACAGCACGGCGAATTCCGCACCAATGCATTATTTCGACTGCTTGTCCGATTGTTCGCTGTAGTACCCTATCCTACGATGAGGGCGTAACAGACCACCCCAAGTAGCCTCGGCGGTATATACTGAGATGAAAGCCACGGAGATAGGCCACTATGGTCGATGTAATGCACGACGCCGTTTAGTTTGATTCGGGAACGAGCATCAGAAGCTCCATTTCCAAACGCGTTCAAAAAATTCGGCGGCATCAGAGCTGCTTACATAACGAACTCAGCAGCTTAAGCGCTGGCTGGGGCGGGAGGGATCGAACCTCCGAATGGCGGAATCAAAATCCGCTGCCTTACCACTTGGCTACGCCCCATCAGGCCCTCGGGAAACGGCGGCGACAGGAGCGTCCGCGGATTCCCTCGAGTGGTGCCGGTCTATAGGGAGAGGCGCGGCATTTCAACCGCCCGGAGGGGCAAAATACCACAGGCGCCGGTGGCGCCGCGCCATGCCTTACAGGAGCGCTACGCCAGCCCGTTGCCGACGGGCGTTCCGCCACCCTCCTGACAGTTGAGACCTCCCCCGTTTCATGGGAATACGGCGCCAAGAACTGTCCACGGGAGTGAGCCATGACCTACCGCGCGCCGATCTCTGACATGCTGCTGTCGCTCAACCACGGCGCCGGCCTGAAAGCTGCCATGGAGGCCGGCCATTACGGCGATTTCGACGGCGATATCGTGAGCGCCGTGCTGGAGGAAGCCGGCAAGTTCGCAACCGACGTGCTGGCGCCGCTCAACAAAGTCGGCGACGAGCACGGCATCAAGCTCAGCGACGGCAAGGTCACGACCGCGCCGGGCTGGCCGGACGCCTACAAGCGCTGGACCGAGGGCGGCTGGAACGCGGTCTCCGGCCCCGAGGATTTCGGCGGCCAGGGCCTGCCGCTCGCGATCAACGCCGCCTGCAGCGAGATCTGGAGCGCCGCCAACGTCGCCTTCGGCCTCTGCCCGCTGCTGACGGCGTCGGCGATGGAGGCGCTGGACGCGCATGGCAGCGACGAGCTGAAGAAAATCTATCTCGAGAAGCTCGTCTCCGGCGAATGGACCGGCACGATGCAGCTGACCGAGCCGCAGGCCGGCTCCGATGTCGGCGCGTTGCGCACCCGCGCCGAGAAGCAGGCCGACGGCACCTATCGCATCAAGGGGACGAAGATCTTCATCACCTACGGCGAGCACGACATGACCGACAACATCGTGCATTTCGTGCTGGCGCGCCTGCCGGACGCGCCCGCAGGGACCAAGGGGATATCGCTGTTCCTCGTGCCGAAATTCATGGTCAACGAAGACGGCTCGCTGGGTGCGCGCAACGACATCTTTGCCTCCGGCGTCGAGCACAAGCTCGGCATGCATGCCTCCCCCACCTGCACCATGACCATGGGCGATCATGGCGGCGCGATCGGCTTCCTGGTCGGCGAAGAGAACCAGGGCATGCGCTGCATGTTCACGATGATGAACCAGGCCCGCCTCGGCGTCGGCCTCGAAGGCGTCGGTGTTGCCGACCGTGCCTATCAGCAGGCATTGTCGTACGCACAAGAGCGCAAGCAGGGCCGCGCCCTCGGCAACAAGGGTGACGGTTCCGATGCGATCTTCGTGCATCCCGACGTCAAGCGCATGCTGATGCGGATGCGGGCGCAGACCGCTGCGGCGCGCACCATCTGCTATGCGACCGCGGTGGCGATCGACGTCTCGACGCGTGCCAGGGATCCGAAGGTCCGCGCCGACGCTGCCGCGCGTGCGGCATTGCTGACGCCGATGGCCAAGGGCTATTCGACCGACATCGGCAACGAGGTCGCCTATCTCGGCGTGCAGGTGCATGGCGGCATGGGCTTCATCGAGGAGACCGGCGCGGCGCAGCACTATCGCGATGCCCGCATCACCGCGATCTACGAGGGCACCAACGGCATCCAGGCCATCGACCTCGTCACGCGAAAGCTCGCGGCCAACGGCGGCGCGTCGGTGTGGGCGCTGCTCGACGAACTCTCCGCAATCGTGAAGCAGGTCGAAGCCTCCAACGATCCCGCCTTCGGCACCACGGGCGTGAAATTGCGTGAGGCACTTGAGGCGCTGACGCGCACCAGCAAATGGCTGCTGGAGCGGCTTCCTTCCGCGCCGAACGAGGCGCTGGCCGGCGCGACGCCGTATCTGCAACAGTTCGGCGCCACGCTCGGCGGCTGCATGCTGGCGTCCGAAGCGCTCGCCGCGAAATCCGACGGCATCGCGGACGCCGGGCGCTACGTCTCGCTGGCGCGCTTCTTCGCCGAGAACATCGCCGTGCAGGCCGGCGCGCTCGAGCGCACCGTGACGGAGAGTGCGGAGTCGGTCGCCGCAGCGGATGCGGTGCTGTTGGGGTAGCCGGGACGCGTAGCCCGGATGGAGCGCAGCGCAATCCGGGGCCATCATTGCTGGTGACACGAATTCCGGATTGCGCTGCGCTCCATCCGGGCTACGAAGCCGCAAGCTTCGTACGTCGCCCCGGCCGCCATAGTACGACGCTCGCCGCCACCACGTCGAGCACCACGCACATCGCAAACGCGCTCGTGTAGTCGCCGCTTACGCTGCGCACGAGACCGACGATGCCGGGGCCGAAGGCGCTGACAATGCCGCTGATCGAGGTGCCCAGCCCCATCGCAGCGGCGAAGGCGCTCGCGCCGATCTCCCGCTGGATGATCAAGGGCGGAAACGTGATCATGTTGCCGATCGAGAAACCGTAGACGGCGCAGCACACGAGCAGCACGGTCGGATTCGTGCTTTGCAGAAGCACGAACAGCGCCGCCGCCTGGCTCGTCATCGATGCCGCGCAGGCGAGCCGCGGATCGAGCCGGTCCACGAACAGGCCGAGCGAGAGGCGCCCGACCACCGCCATCGCCGCCATGACGGTGACGGCAAGGCCCGCACTGGCGCGGCCGATCAGCGGTTCGAGGAACGTCACCTGATGGATGATGAATCCCATCTGCGCCAGCAGCGCGACCGCGATCGGCAGCACCATGGTCCAGAACGCCGCGTTGGCGAGCAGCGTCTTGCGTGAGTGAACCGAAGGCAAGGCAGTGCCGCCAGTGGATGAATTCCCACCCGACGTCGGCGGCATTTCGGTTCGCCACCCGGTGAAGATGACCACCACCGGCAGCACCAGCACCACCATCGCCAGCGTGGCCGCCAGCATCGCGGAACGAAAGCCGATGCTGCCGCTCAGCGACAGCAGCAGCGGCACGAGCACGATGCCCCCGCAGGTCGCGCCGTTGTAGGCGAGGCTGAGCGCGAGACCGCGGCGCCGTTCGAACCAGGAGTTCAGCACGGTCGCGATCACCACCGTGCCCATGCCGGTCCAGCCGACCGACATCAGCGCATAAGCGAGATAGAGCTGCCACGGCGTCTGCAGCAGCGCCAGCAGCACCGTCGAAGCGCCGAGCGCCGACAGGCCGCACAGGATCAGCGACCGCAGCCCGATGCGGGCGAGCAGATCGTCGGTGAAGATGACGAGGACGGCAGTCAGGAGAAAGGAGAAGGTGCTGGCCGCGGAGACCAGCGTGCCCGGCCAGCCATGGGCGCGCTGCAGTTCCGCGAGATAGACGCCCTGACCGTACAGGCCGAAGCCGAACATGAAGAAAGCCATCAGGAAGCAGGCCAGCACGACGCGCCAGCCGCGATAGTGCAGCGAGGATTCGTCAACACGAGTGGCGGCAATCATCAATCGGGCAATCGGCCAAATGGAACGGCGCGAGGCGATCGTGCACCACAACCAGTGGTTTTTCAATCGAAAATGGCGGTTGATCATTGCAACGCGGAACACGGCGGCGAGCGTGATGCGCCCGTCTCGGGCGAATTCGGTCTCCAAAAGGTCGCGCTAGCGCATTGGCACGCCTGCAAGATGATGTAGGCTGACGTTTCGCGAGTCTAGCAATGTCAGTATCGCGGCGACCGCAGGGGCCCCTCATGCCGAATGGCAATATCGTCGTCAGCGAAGAGCGCGGAACGCGCGTGATCACCCTGCGCCGCCCGAGCAAGAAGAACGCGATCACGCAGGACATGTATCGGGAGATGAGCCGCGCGATCGACACCGCGCAGAACAATCCCGACATCCGCTGCATGATCATCACCGGGGGCTCCGGCGTGTTCACCGCCGGCGACGACATCGACGATTTCATGCACGCCGACACGTCGCGCCCCGAGACGCTGTCCGACGGCGCCAAGTTTCTCTATTCGCTAGCTCTCAACGCCAAGCCGGTGATCGCGGCCGTGGACGGCGCGTCGATCGGCATGGGCACCGTGATGCTGTTCCATTGCGACTATGTGCTGGCCTCGAACGCGGCGACCTTCTCCGCGCCCTACATCCATCTCGGGCTCGTGCCGGTCGGCGCGTCCAGCCTCTTGATGCCGAACACGATGGGCTACCAGCGCGCCTTCGCCATGCTGGTGATGGGACGGACTTTTACGGCCGCGGAAGCGCATGCCGCCGGCTTCGTCAACACCGTGGTCTCGCCGGGTCATACCGAGGTCGAGGCACGCAAGGTGGCGCGCGATATCTGCCGGCTTCCCGCCGAAGCGGTCGCGATCTCGCGCAAACTGCTCCGCGTCGCATCCGAGGAGCTCACCCGCCGCATCGATCAGGAGGCCCATCTGTTCGGCGAGCGGCTGAAGTCGGAAGAAGCCACCGCCGCGTTCAACGCGTTTATGAACAGGAAGAAGCGGTAGGCTGTCTTCCCTCTCCCATGGCGGGAGAGCCTGGCTCGCCGCAAAGCGGCGAGACGGGTGACGGGTTCTATCCGCGAGTCGAACTCACATTTGAATTTGCGGAGACACCCCCTCATCCGGCGCTTCGC
Source organism: Bradyrhizobium sp. MI1.4 (assembly GCF_055811315.1). Taxonomy (NCBI): domain Bacteria; kingdom Pseudomonadati; phylum Pseudomonadota; class Alphaproteobacteria; order Hyphomicrobiales; family Nitrobacteraceae; genus Bradyrhizobium; species Bradyrhizobium sp. MI1.4. The sequence continues at coordinate 9,830 of NZ_JBVVPP010000024.1, forward strand.
GACACCTTCTCGAGAAGGGGAGAAGGAAGAAAGCTTCGTGAAATCTTCGTGCGGAACGACTAGTCTGGTTTCATGCAACATGTTCTCCGGCTGACCGTCTTCTCGCTCGCGCTCGCCGCCCTGCCCGCGTCCGCCCAAACCGCCGCACCCGTCGAGCTGCGCATCCTTGCGATCAACGATTTCCACGGCAATCTGCGCCCGCCGCCGGGCGGCATCCGGATCAGCGATCCCGAGGACAAGGCCAGGAAGGTGATGGTGGCGGCCGGCGGTGCCGAATACATGGCGACGCTGGTGAAGCAGCTGCGCGAGGGCCACAAGAACACGATCTTCGTCGCCGCCGGCGACCTGATCGGCGCGAGCCCGTTCCTGTCGGCGATGTTCCACGACGAACCTTCGATCGAGTCGCTCTCGATGATGGGGCTCGCGATCAGCTCGGTCGGCAATCACGAATTCGACGAAGGCAAGACCGAGCTCCTGCGGATGCAGAACGGGGGCTGTCATCCCGTCGACGGCTGTCAGGGGCCGCATTCCTTTACGGGCGCCAGATTCCGCTATCTAGCGGCGTCCACCATCGAGACGGCGACGGGCAAGAGCGTGCTGCCGCCTTACGAGATCAGGGAATTCGAAGGCATCCCCATCGCCTTCATCGGGCTGACCTTGAAGGACACCGCGGGCATCGTCTCGCCATCGGGCATCACCGGCCTCGAATTCCGCGACGAAGCCGAAACGGTGAACGCGCTGGTGCCGCAGCTGAAAGCGGGTGGGGTCGAGGCGATCGTAGTGCTGATCCACCAGGGCGGCGAGCCGGCCGGCGACTACAATGAATGCCCTGCTATCACGGGGCCGATCGTCGACATCGTGAAAAAAATCGATCGCGCCGTCGACCTCGTCGTCAGCGGCCACACCCATCGTGCTTATGTCTGCGATATTGACGGGCGGCTCGTCACCAGCGGCGACAAATACGGTACTCTGGTCACCGCGATCGACCTCAAGCTCGATCCGGCAACGCGCGACATCGTCAGCGCTAGGGCCGAGAACGTCCTCGTCGCCAATGCCTCGCTGCCTAGGGATCCCGAGCAGACCGCATTGATCGACGCTTACGACAGGCTTTCGGCGCCGATCGCCAATCGCCCGGCTGGATCGGTGACGCAGACGCTGTCACGCGTGCCGAACGAGGCCGGCGAAAGCCCGCTCGGTGACGTCATTGCGGACGCGCAGCTGGCCGCGACCAGGGACGCCAAGGACGGCAGCGCCGTCATCGCGCTCACCAATCCCGGCGGCATCCGCACCGACATCGTGCCAAAGGAGAACGGCGCGATCACCTTCGGCGACGTTTTCGCCAGCCAGCCGTTCCGCAACCGGCTCGTCACCATGACGCTCACGGGCAGCCAGCTCAAGGACATGCTGGAGCAGCAATGGCTCGATCCGAAGCGGCCGCGGATTCTCCAGGTCTCGAACGGGTTCAGTTACGCCTGGGATGCGGCGAAGCCATACGGCGAGCGCGTGATCAACGAGAAGATGACGCTCAATGGCAGGCTGATCGAAGCCGGAAGCGGCTACCGCGTCACCCTCAACGATTACCTCGCAGTCGGGGGCGACGGGTTTACGGTCGCCAAACAAGGCACGGGGCCGCAATATGGCGGCTACGACGCTGACGCGCTGTTCGCGTTCTTCCGGGCGCACGGACCGATCGGACCGCTGCCGCTGAGCCGCATCCTGCGCGTGAATTGATCCGGATCAAACAGGCCGCTCCGGGACACCCTTTGCCATTCCCGGGGGAACGCATAGATTGGGTTTTGCATTTGCGTTTTGGCGCCGGATGCGCCAAGCGACATCGAGAGCCCGCATCCCATGAGGCCGACTGATGAGTACGCTTCTCCTCTCCCACAAGGCCTGCCTCGACCACGTCACGCCGCCGGGACACCCTGAAAGGCCGGACCGCCTGCGCGCGGTGGAGGAAGCGCTGTCGCATGAGCGCTTCCAGTTCCTGGTGCGCGACCAGGCCCCGGAGGGCGATCTCGACTTCGTCACGCTCTGCCACAACGAGCACTACGTCACGGAGCTGCGCCACATCGCGCCGACCAGCGGACAGGTCTATATCGATGGCGACACCTCGATGTCGCCTGGCACGTGGGAAGCGGTGATGCGCGGCGTCGGCGGCGCGGTCGCGGCGACCGAAGCGGTGATGGCGGGCGAGCATCGCAACGCCTTCGTCGCGGTGCGCCCGCCCGGCCACCACGCCGAGATCGGCAAGCCGATGGGTTTCTGCTTCTTCGACAACGTCGCCATCGCCGCGCGCCACGCGCAGCGTAAATACGGCATCAAGCGCGCGGCCATCGTCGATTTCGACGTGCATCACGGCAACGGCACGCAGGATATTTTCTGGTCGGACCCGACCGTGATGTACTGCTCGACGCACCAGATGCCGCTGTTTCCGGGCACCGGTGCCAAGAGCGAGCGCGGCGACCACGACACCATCGTCAACGCACCGCTCGCCTCCGAGGACGGCGGGCCGGAATTCCGCATCGCGTTCGAGAATCTGATCCTGCCGCAGCTCGAAAAATTCAGCCCGGAGCTGCTCGTCATCTCTGCCGGCTTCGACGCGCATTATCGCGATCCGCTGGCGTCGCTGAATTTGCGCGCGGAGGATTATGCCTGGGTGACGCGTAAGTTGATGGACCTCGCTGACAAGACCGCCGGAGGGCGCGTTGTTTCTGTGCTCGAGGGCGGCTACGACCTGCAAGGACTGAAAGAATCTGTTACGGCGCATGTCGGCGCCCTGATGGGCGCCTGACACACCCGCCACATTGCGCCCGCAAAACTTTGCTTTCTCCGACGTGAAGCGAATCGGGCAATCGGAAACTTATATGGCCGAAAATACCCAAATCGACATCTCCAGGCTGACCTTCGAACGCGCCATCGAGGAGCTCGAAACGATCGTGAAACGGCTCGAGGACGGCAAGGTGCCGCTCGAGGAATCCGTGACGATCTACGAGCGCGGCGAGGCCCTGAAGCGCCGCTGCGAGGAGTTGCTGCGCCAGGCCGAGGCGCGCGTCGACAAGATCACCACCGATGCCAGCGGCCAGGCGACCGGCACCGCGCCGCTCGACGTCCAGTAAGGGCCGCCTTCAAAGCCGCCTATCTCACGCAGCGCGCACCGGCAATTTTTCATGATCGCACGCCGCCGTCGGCGTTGCTGCTGCCTGATTCCAGGGAACCGGCGCTCCGGAGATTATGGAACCTCCCTCAGAGCGCCCCTTGTCCTCCTGAATCCGGCCTAAAAATAGCTTCCCCACGCGAAAAACCTTGCCGAGGAACCGGGCTAGCTTGGAACCCTTCCGATGGCGCCAGGATTAACGACTCTGGCCCGCGGGTTGCAGGTGCATGCCCGTAATCGGGCCCAGCGGGTTGGCTTTGGCCCAAGCTTTGGTGTAAAGCTGCGCGGAGTGTGGCTTTTTGTAAGCCTTGCGTGGGCACTGATTACCGACGACAAGCGCTTCAAACTGCTGATGAATTGGCTGGGATGGACGAAGCCGATCTAAGTGACAGGGATCACAGAGACTGAACCGGAGAGCACTTAAGCTCACCTAAGCTTGAAGACGGGGCTTTGCCCCATGCAGGTGGCTCCGACGGTTTAAGGACTCGCGCTGCGCCGATATTGAGCAAACCCATCGCGCGCCGGAACGATCTTCCGGCGCTGACAAATTGGAAATCGCCGTGAACGCATATAGTAAAACGCCGCTTCTCGACACCATCCGGACGCCGGACGACCTGCGCAAACTCAAGGTCGAGCAGGTTCGCCAGGTCGCCGACGAGCTGCGTCAGGAGACCATCGATGCCGTCTCGGTGACCGGCGGTCACTTCGGCGCAGGCCTTGGTGTGGTCGAGCTCACCACTGCAATCCATTACGTCTTCGACACCCCGCGCGACCGGCTGATCTGGGACGTCGGCCACCAGGCCTATCCGCACAAGATCCTCACCGGCCGGCGCGATCGCATCCGCACGCTGCGCACCGGCGGCGGCCTGTCCGGCTTCACCAAGCGCAGCGAGAGCGATTACGATCCGTTCGGCGCCGCGCATTCCTCGACCTCGATCTCCGCCGGCCTCGGCATGGCGGTCGCGCGCGACCTCTCCGGCGGCAAGAACAACGTTATCGCCGTCATCGGTGACGGCGCGATGTCGGCGGGCATGGCCTATGAGGCCATGAACAATGCGGGGGCGATGAACTCGCGCCTGATCGTCATCCTCAACGACAACGACATGTCGATCGCGCCGCCGGTCGGCGCGATGAGCGCCTATCTGTCGCGGCTCTACTCGGGCAAGACCTATCGCACGCTGCGCGATGTGGCCAAGCAGATCAACCAGCGCCTGCCCAAGATCCTCGCCAACCGAGCCAACCGCGTCGAGGAATATTCCCGCGGCTTCATGATGGATGGCGGCACGCTGTTCGAGGAGCTCGGCTTCTATTACGTGGGCCCGATCGACGGCCACAACCTCGACCATCTCCTGCCGGTGCTGAAGAACGTGCGCGACATGGAGACCGGCCCGATCCTGCTCCACGTCGTGACGCAGAAGGGCAAGGGCTACGGCCCGGCGGAAGCCTCCGCCGACAAGTACCACGCGGTCGTCAAGTTCGACGTCGCGACCGGCACCCAGGCCAAGTCCAAGCCGAACGCGCCGGCCTATCAGAACGTATTCGGCCAGAGCCTCGTCAAGGAAGCGGAGAAGGACGACAAGATCGTCGCCATCACCGCGGCCATGCCTTCCGGCACCGGCGTCGACATCTTCAACAAGGCGTTCCCGGACCGCACCTTCGACGTCGGCATCGCCGAGCAGCACGCAGTGACGTTCGCCGCCGGTCTCGCCACCGAGGGCTACAAGCCGTTCTGCGCGATCTACTCGACGTTCCTGCAGCGCGGCTACGACCAGATCGTGCATGACGTCGCGATCCAGAGCCTGCCGGTTCGCTTCGCCATCGACCGCGCCGGCCTCGTCGGCGCCGACGGCGCCACCCATGCCGGTTCGTTCGACAACGCCTATCTCGGTTGTCTGCCGAACATGGTGATCATGGCCGCGTCCGATGAAGCCGAGCTGGTGCACATGGTTGCAACCCAGGTCGCGATCAATGATCGTCCGAGCTCGCTGCGCTATCCGCGCGGCGAAGGCCGAGGCATCGAGATGCCCGAAGTCGGCATTCCGCTCGAGATCGGCAAGGGCCGCATCGTCCGCCAGGGCAGCAAGATCGCCCTGCTCTCCTTCGGCACGCGCCTCGCCGAATGCGAGAAGGCCGCCGACGAGCTTGCAGCCCACGGCCTTTCGACCACGATCGCTGATGCGCGCTTCATGAAACCGCTGGACACCGAACTCGTGCTCAAGCTCGCGCGCGACCACGAGATCCTGATCACGATCGAGGAAGGCTCGGTCGGCGGTTTCGGCTCGCATGTCGCGCAATATCTGACCGATCAGGGCGCGCTCGACAGCGGCCTGGTGCGGTTCCGCACCATGGTACTGCCCGACGTGTTCCAGGACCACGACACCCCGGCGGCGATGTACGGTCGTGCCGGTCTCGACGCCAAGGGCATCGTCGCCAAGGTGTTCGAGGCGCTCGGCAAGGACGTCAAGGCCGAGACGGTCAAGCTCGCCTGATAGCGAGCTTCGACCTTCCGCGAAGCAGCTGTGATGAGAATCTATCTGGCAGGCCCCGACGTGTTCCTGCCAGATGCGGTCGAGATCGGCCGGCACAAAGTCGCGGTCTGTGCCGCGCACGGCGTCACCGGCCTCTATCCCCTCGACAACGAAATCGACCTCGCCGCGCCCGACGCCTCGCGGCAGATCTTTTGCGGCAACGAGGCGATGATGGACGCGGCCGATGCGATCATCGCCAACCTCACGCCGTTCCGCGGCGCCGGCGCCGATCCCGGCACCGTCTACGAGCTCGGCTACATGGCCGGCCGCCGCAAGTTCTGCCTCGCCTATTCCAATGACGGTGCCGCCTATGCCGACCGTGTCAGTCGCTTCATGGACGTGACGTCCGAAGACGGACGGCTGGTCGATGCGCAGGGGCTGACGGTCGAGGATTTTGGCCTCGTCGATAATCTCATGATGATCCACGCGCTGGAGCTGCATGGCTGCCCGCTGGTGACGCCGGCGCAGATGCCGATCGACGTCTGGCACGATCTGGCCGCGTTCGAGGCTTGCGTCCGGATGGCGGCCGCGCGATTGATCGCTACATAAGCGCCTCAGGCGTCTTCGGAGAGATGATGTCCCCTGCCCGCAAGCGCGCGGATGTTCTGCTGGTCGAGCGCGGCCTGTTCGAGAGCCGGGCGCGGGCGCGCGCGGCGATCGAGGCCGGGCTCGTCACCGCCGACGACAAGCAGGTCGCAAAGCCGTCGGAGACCATCGCCGAGGACGCCGTGATCCAGGCCGAGCCCGCGCACCCCTACGTCTCCCGCGGCGGCGTCAAGCTCGCCGGCGCGCTGGAGCGCTACCCGATCGAGATCGAGGACCATGTCTGCCTCGACGTCGGCGCCTCCACCGGCGGATTCACCGAGGTACTGCTGGCGAATGGCGCGAGCCTCGTCTTTGCCGTCGATGTCGGCACCAGCCAGTTGCATCCCTCGCTGCGCGGTCACGCCAAGATCGTGTCGATGGAAGAGACCGACATCCGCGCCTATGACGGCAAGCGCCTGCCGGCGCGGCCCGATGTCGTCGTGATCGACGTCAGCTTCATCTCGCTCAAGACGGTGCTGCCCATCGCGCTGTCGCTGGCCGCCGCGCCGATGAGCCTGCTGGCGCTGATCAAGCCGCAATTCGAGGCGGACCGGAAGCACAACAAGAAGGGCATCGTCCGCGACGCCGCCGTGCACCGCGAGATCTGCGACGACATCGCCGCCTTTGCTGCCTCGCTCGGCTGCACCGGTATCGAGGTGTTCCCGTCGACGATCACCGGCGGCGACGGCAACATCGAATTCTTCCTGGGCGCGCGCCGTGGTTGAGCGCGTGACGATCGATCACGTCGGCCATCGCGGCGACGGCGTCTCGCTCGACGCTGGCGATGCCATCTATGTGCCCTACACGCTCGGCGGCGAGACCGTCGAAGTCGATCATGTCGTCGGCAATCATCCCGACCGCCGCAAGCTGCTGGTAGTGGACGTCGCCAGTCCCGAGCGCGTCGCGCCGTTCTGTCCGCATTTCGGCGTCTGCGGCGGCTGCGCGATCCAGCACTGGGCGACTGAACCGTATCACGCCTGGAAGCGCGGCATCGTGGTCGAGACCCTGGCCCAGGCCGGCATCGACTGCGAGGTGACGCCGCTGGTCGACGCTCACGGCGCGGGGCGCAGGCGCATCACGCTGCACGGCCGGTTCGGCACCCATGACATCCTCAAGGTCGGCTTTTCGGCTGCCAGCGCGCACGACGTCATCCCGATTGATCGCTGCCCGATCCTCGATCCCGGGCTCGAGGGTGCACTCGATGCCGGTTGGGCGCTCGCCGAGCTGCTGACGTCCAAAATGCCGGTGACGAAACCGCTGGACATCCAGGTCACCGCGACCGCCAACGGTCTCGATGTCGACGTGCGCGGCTCCGGCCCGCTGCCCACGTCGCTCGTGACGGCGCTGTCGCGCGTCGCCGAGCAGCACCGCCTGGCGCGGCTGACACGGCACGGCGAACTGGTGCTGCAACGCCTGCCACCGACCCTGCAGATGGGCCGCGCCGAGGTGACGCTGCCGCCGGGCTCGTTCCTGCAGGCGACCGTCGCCGGCGAAGAGACGCTCGCGTCGCTGGTCGCCGAGCGCATCGGCAAGGCGAAGAACGTTCTCGATCTCTTCTGCGGCGTCGGGCCGTTCGCATTGCGGCTCGCCGAGAAGGCCCGCATCACCGCCCATGACAACGACGCCAGCGCCATTGCAGCGCTCGCAAAGGCCGCGCGCACGCCGGGTCTCAAGCCGATCAAGGCCGAGCCGCGCGATCTGTTTCGCCGTCCCCTGGTGGCACCGGAGCTGCGCGATTTCGACGCCGTCGCGTTCGACCCGCCGCGTCAGGGCGCGCAGGCGCAGGCCTTGAAGCTCGCCGCGAGCAAGGTGCCGGTGGTGGTCGCGGTCTCCTGCAACGTCGCGACCTTTGCCCGCGACGCGCGGCTGCTGATCGATGGCGGCTACAAGATCGACGTAGTCGTGCCGGTGGATCAGTTCCGCCACACGCCGCATGTCGAACTGGTGGCGAAGTTCACGCGCTAGTTAGCGCCGAAGGCCACTCAACGCCGGCGACTCGCCGGGCAGCATGTTCGATCTGAGATCGCTATCCATGCGGCCCGAGTCCTGCTGGGTGAAGCCGGCGCCGAACGACAGGCTGAGGTTGGAGGTCGGCTTGAACTCGACACCCGCAAATGCGCCGTAGCCGGGCGAGGCGCTGGAGGTGAGCGGCGCAAGCGAGCTGCCAATGCCGCCGCCGTATTTCAGGGTGTCGAACCCGGCAAAGAACGTGACGGGCATGCCCCCCGCGGTCTTGGTGTTGTAGCCGAACTGCGTGCTGTCGTAGGAGAGCGCGCTGAAATTGCCGCTCAGTCCGGCCGGGCTGAGGCCGCTCCAATTGAGATTGCCATGCTGGCTGCCGACAAAGAAGCCGTTCGCAGAATTGCTGCGGCCGCTTGCGTCGCCGCCATTGAAGCTCGGGAAAATGCCGTAGCTATCGGCGCTCTGGCCGGCAACACCGCCGAAGCCGAAAGGTCCGCCGGGGATCCAATATTGCAGGGGTGCGGCTTGCGCATGAGCCGGCGCTTCGCCGAGGCAGAGCAGGGCAAGAAAAACCGCGAGACCGCAAGAGGGTGTAAGCCTGAACATTCAAATAACCGTCGCAAAGCTTGCGAATTATACCCACCAGACATCATGAATGCCAGCATAGCGACACCATTCTTCCCTGAGTTCCGGGATCACGTTTTTCTGCCAATTTGAACTTCCCCCATGCCGGATTGACCCACCTAAGGGGGCGCGTCAGCACGGAGGCTGTCATGGAGGTCAATTCCGACAAGTTGAATGCCTTTATGGGCAAGATGGTCACCGAATTCGGGGCGGCGATGAATGCGTCGCTGGTCCTGCTCGGGGACAAGCTCGGTCTCTACCGTACCCTTGCCGCCAAGGGACCGATGAACTCGTCCGAGCTCGCAAGCGCCACCGGGACGGCGGAGCGCTACGTCCGCGAATGGCTCGCGAGTCAGGCGGCGTCCGGCTACATCGAATACGATTCCGCTTCGGCAAAATTCTCGATGCTACCGGAGCAGGCGATGGCGCTTGCCGATGAGGACAGTCCGGTGTTCCTCGGCGCGTTCGGCAATGTCATTGCCTCGGCGTTTCTCGACGAGCCGAAGATCTCGGACGCATTCAAATCCGGCAAGGGCGTCGGCTGGAACCGGCGCAGCGAGTGCCTGTTCTGCGGCACCGCCCGCTTCTTCCGGACCGGGTACATGCATCATCTGGTGCAGGAATGGTTGCCCGCGCTCGACGGCGTCGTGGACAAGCTGAAGCGCGGCGCCAAGGTCGCCGATGTCGGCTGCGGGCACGGCGTCTCGACACGGCTGATGGCGGAAGCCTTCCCGAACTCCCGCTTCTACGGCTTCGACTATCACGAGGGTTCGATCGAGGCCGCGCGAAAGGCGGCCACCGAAGCCGGATTGGGCGACCGGGTCAGCTTCGCTGTTCATTCCGCCAAGACCTATCCGGCCGAGGGCTATGATCTCGTCTGCTTCTTCGATTGCCTGCATGACATGGGCGATCCCGTCGGCGCCATCGGCCACGTGCGCGAGACCATGGCAAAGGACGGCACCTGCATGCTGGTCGAGCCGTTCGCAGGCGACCGCCTCGAGGACAATCTCAACCCGGTCGGGCGGGTCTATTATGCGGCGTCGACCATGATCTGCACGCCGGCCTCGCTCGACCAGGAGGTGGGCCTCGCACTGGGCGCGCAAGCGGGCGAGGCAAGGCTGCGCAAGGTCGCGCGAGAGGGCGGACTGACGCGCTTCCGCCGCGCCGCTGAAACGCCCTTCAATCTGATTCTGGAGGCGCGGATCTGATCTTCCGATTCCGGCGCGTGGCCGCGGCATATGCCATGCCGATGCTGCAGCCACGCCCGGCGCCGACACCCTCCCTCGCTCGCCGCAACGTAAGCTGGCGATCGGACAAGGCGACGCGAGTCCGTCATGACGGGAGGACGACGAAGCCGCTCTCCATGAATTTGCGATGGCGCTGAATGGGGGCCGTGGATCATCGGAGGTGCCTGGCTGTCCGTTGGCGGACAAAGGGTCGACCTGCTCTATCGCAACGCCGACGCTGTGTCGTCATGGAATCCTGTCGGGCCGGCATCATCACCATGGACTACCAACCCGGCCATCCACACGGCTTCTGCTCGGCGATCTGGATGGGCGAGATCGCATTGCCAACCACTGCGCGATCCGCAAGACCTGATCAACCGGTTGAAATCGATCGCGCTGCCCTACCCGCAACCGTTGTGGAATGCTCTGATCCGGCGCTTCCAGTGGGAAATCCTCTTCGGCATCGAGAATGCGGAGCTTGCGGCCGCACGTAACGAGCAGACCCATTATCGCCGGATGCGTCTACCGGTCGCTGGCCTGCGTTGCGCAGATCGTGTTCGCACTGAACGAGCGCTATCTCATCAACGAGAAGGGTGCGCTATGGAAGCAGCGCGGTTACCGCTGACAATTCCGTATCTGGACGAGCAGGCGACGGAGATCTGGCGACTGATCGGCAATGGCGCTTTGGCGACCGCCTGCGACGTCTTGCGTCAGATCGACCGGCAATTGAAGGCGCTGACGCGGTCCAGCGAGCAGCAGCCGTGATCTGCTACGCCGTCCTGTCCACCGAGGACGATGTATCCGACGGCGGATATTTGGTCACGGGCACCACGAAGGACTTGTTGCGGACCTGGTAGATGATCTTGCCATTCTGCCCGTCGTCGGTCGCAATCTGCGCCTGGCCGAACATGATGACGTTCTTGTAGACGGTGCCGGTGCCCTGACGGGTGACGCCATCTGTGGTGACGCTGACCTGCGCTTCGTTGCCGTTGACAGCGAGCACCCTGAAGCTCGCGCTCTTGCCATTGTCACTGGAATAGCCGCCCCAGCTTCCCATCAGGCGGCTGTCGGAGGCCGGCGGCGCCTGCTTCTCGAGAGTCGCGGTCTGCTTGCCCGCGCCTGCAGATGACAACAGCACCAGACTCTTGCCGTCCTTGGTGCCGACCGTGACCGTGCCGAAGGTGAGAAGCGAACCGGCGACCTCGCCAAAGCCGCGCTCGGTGCGCCCGTTATGGGTGTACTCGACTTGCGCCCGGGCCCCGCGGATGTTCACGACCTTGAAGCTGACGGGCTGGTTGTTGCCAGCCCAATTGCCCTTCCACTCACCGAGCAGGGAGCTCTGGTGATACACTCGCTCGAGAGCGGGAGAAATCTGGCTGGTGCTCGAGGTGACGATGGCCATTGGGTTGCTCGGCGGATGTGTCTGACAGGCCCGCTTCTTTCGCGCCCCGACAGCAACGTCAGAACCTTATCCGGAAACAAATGAAAGCAGCCGATTAGGGCCACGCAACGGTAAACGCATGGTTAAAATTCCATCGCCGGCAAATAGGGCAAAAGGTCTCGTCCGGTGGCCGCGCTCAGCGACCCCAGCGGTCCGACCAGATCTTCTCGCCGATCATGCAGTTCACACGCGGCTCCTTGTCCTTCTCCGCAACCCGCATCACGGGACGCTCCGGCATACGGCCCGCAACCTCCATCAAGAGCTTGGTGCGGATGGCTTCCTTGAACTTATCGCGGTCCTTGATCGTGATGACGAAGGAACCGGGGCCGCCGATGACGCAATCCTCATAGTAGAAATCGAGATTGTCGATATCCATAGTCGAGTAGGAGGGTTCCTTGACCATGATCGGCAGGCCGTTGATGACGATACCCTTCTCGATCGCTGCGTCGCGCGCAATCGTGACCGGAGTGCCATTGTTGTTGGGACCGTCGCCGGAAATGTCGATCACGCGGCGCAAGCCCCGATAGGGATCCTCGTCGAACAGCGGCATCGCGAAACTGATCGCGCCGGAGATCGAGGTGCGCGAGGCACGCCGGATCGGCGTCTTCAGGATTTCGGCGGCGACGGCATCGGCGGTCTCCGGTCCGTCGACCAGCCGCCACGGAATGATGATCTTCTGGTCGGTCGAAGCGGCCCACTCGAAATAGGTCACCGCGATCCGGCCGTTCGAGCCCAGCTTCAGCGCCTGCAGGAATTCCTTCGACTGGATCGCCTGCGCATAGCCTTCACGCTGGACCGCGAGCTCGTCCATGTCCATGGAGTAGGAGACGTCGACGGCGAGGATCAGCTCGACATCGACCGTCTGCGCGTCTCTGTCGGCTGCTTGCCGCTGCGGCTGATTTTTGAGTAGCGCCAGTCTGGGCGACTCAAACTTGGGTCCTGGTGCCGCGATGCCCGCGACATCCCCTCCGGCGAACATGCCGGTCACCAGCACAGCCCCGATCGAGAACAGCAAGCGCATCGCAGCCTCCCGTCGTATGACCTGATGGTGACATGCAATCGCCTTGCCGCAAAGTCCGAAGATCGCTCGCGCTTCACATTCCGGTTAGGCATTTGCCAGTTAGGCATTTGCAGGCGGAATTGCGAAGCAGTACGCAAAGCGGCCGCGATGTTGCCGCGCTCGCGCCGCTGGACTGCGCGATCGCTGGCGCCGGCATGCCGTCATGTGCGGTCCGCTCCCGGACTGACGGGCCACTGGACAGCGCACCTCGCCCACTTGTCCGGCGCGATTTCCATGTTAGGCTGGCCGGACAGATGGGGATGGAGTCCCCCGACAACCGCCCGGCGGCCTGTGACCGTAGTGGGCTGATGACTCCTGCTTGAGGAGAGGCAATTTCTAGGCCTCTGCCTTCGGCGGGAGCATGGACAAACCCGCCGCCGGCGGGTTTTTTGTTGCCTGGATGAAGGCCGAGGAGAGGTCAAGCAGAGGCCGAGGAGAAGTCCTGGACGTGATGACGACAACACCGAATGCTGCGCGTGCGGGGCTGCCCAGGGGGATCTGGGTGCTCGGTTTCGTCTCGATGCTGATGGACGTCTCTTCCGAGATGATCCACGCGCTGCTGCCGGTCTATCTCGTCACCGTGCTCGGCGCCTCCACGCTCACCGTCGGCTTCATCGAGGGCATTGCCGAGGCGACCGCCTCGATCACGAAGATCTTCTCCGGCGCGTTGTCCGACTGGCTCGGTCGGCGCAAATTGCTCGCTGCGCTCGGCTACGGGCTGGCCGCGCTGACAAAACCGCTGTTCCCGCTTGCCCCCAGCGTCGAATGGCTGGTTGCCGCGCGCTTCATCGATCGCGTCGGCAAGGGCATTCGCGGCGCGCCGCGCGATGCGCTGATCGCCGATATAGCACCTATCGGTCTGCGCGGCGCGAGCTTCGGCCTGCGGCAGTCGCTCGACACCATCGGTGCGTTCGTCGGGCCGCTGATGGCGATCGGCCTGATGTGGTGGACGGCGGACAATTTTACGATGGTGTTCTGGGTGGCCGTGCTGCCGGGCTTCCTGTCGTTCGGACTGATCGCGTTCGCGGTGAGCGAGCCGGAGCCGGACCCCGGCCGGGAGCCGTCAAGGAATCCGCTGAATACCGCTGCGATGCGCCAGCTCGGGTCCGTGTACTGGCGCGTGGTCGCGGTTGGCGTCGTGTTCACGCTGGCACGTTTCAGCGAGGCCTTCCTGATCCTGCGTGCGCAGAATATCGGGCTCAATGCGATGTGGGTGCCGGCCGTGCTGGTGCTGATGAACATCGTCTATGCGTTGTCGGCCTATCCGGCCGGCGTGCTCTCGGACCGGATCAACCGCACCGGCCTGCTCGCGCTCGGCCTCGTCTTCCTCGCCGGCGCCGATCTCGCGCTCGCGCTGCTGCCAAACCTTGGCGGCCTCGCCCTCGGCGTCGTGCTGTGGGGACTGCATATGGGATTGACGCAAGGCCTGCTCTCGGCCCTCGTCGCCGACGCAGCGCCACCGAGCTTGCGCGGCACCGCGTTCGGCTATTTCAACCTGTTCACCGGCCTTGCCTTGCTGGCCGCAAGCGTGATCGCCGGCGCCTTGTGGGATGCCTATGGTCCGGCCGGCACGTTCCTGGCGGGGCTCGGCTTCGCGCTGGTCGCGCTCATGGGACTATTTGCCGTCGGCAACGGGCTGGCAACGGAGGAGAAACGATGACGGGGGGCTGTTCGCCGTGCTGAGCGGAGTGCTTGCGATTATGATCGGCAGCGTGCTGGGCGGCTGTGCGCGCTATTTCATCTCCGGCGCGATCGCGCGGCGGCTGGGCGAGACGTTTCCGTGGGGCACCGTGACCGTCAACGTCACCGGCGCCTTCCTGATCGGCATTTTTGGCGCATTGGCGACCCATCCCGGCTCGGTCTTCGCCGCGCCCGATCCATGGCTGTTCGCGGTCACCGGCTTTCTTGGCTGCTACACCACGGTGTCCTCGTTCAGCCTGCAAACGCTGACGCTGGCGCGCAACGGCGAGGCGATGCACGCGCTCGGGAATCTCGCGGTCTCGGTCGTGCTCTGCCTCGCGGCCGTCAGTTGCGGCTTCCTCCTCGCGGACACTCTGGGAGGCTAGAGGCAGATGAAGTCCCCCTCCTCTGCCGATCGCTGGCGCACCGCGACGCTCTATGCCTGGATTGCCGCCGGCAGCATGGTCGGCGGGCTAACGCGCTATCTGGTCGGGCTCGCGCTCGACACCGGCTCCGGCTTCCCGGTCGCGACGCTGTTCATCAACGCCACCGGCTCACTAGTCATCGGCTTCTACGCGACGCTGACCGGGCCCGACGGCCGCCTGCTGGCGCGGCCCGAGCACCGGCAGTTCGTCATGACCGGGTTCTGCGGCGGCTACACGACCTTTTCAACCTTCAGCCTGGAGACCTTCCGCCTGTTCCACGGCGGCATGAAATATACGGCGCTCGCCTATATCGCGGCATCCGTCATCTGCTGGCTGGTGTCGGTATGGGCAGGCCACATGATAGCCAGCGGCACCAACCGCTTGCGAAGGAGCTGACCATGCAAATCCTTAATCAGGCAGTTTCGCTCCGGATCTTCCTTGGCGAGAACGACCAATTCGACGGCAAGCCGCTCTATGAAGCGATCGTGATGACGGCGCGCGAGCGGCATCTGGCCGGCGCCACCGTGCTGCGCGGCCCGATGGGCTTCGGCAAGTCCAGCCGGCTCCACACTTCCAAGATTCTGCGGCTCTCGGAAGACTTGCCGTTGCTGATCGAGATCGTCGACAGCGAGGACAACATCAATGCATTCCTGCCCATCCTGGATGGCATGATGTCGAGCGGCCTGATCACCTTGGAGAAGGTGCAGGTCCTGCAATATGGTGAGAAGGCCGCGCGCTGAGCGCGCCGGCAGGAACCCGAGCCCGCCATATCCGGGAGGCGGAATGAACGATACCGTTGCCAAACCGAAAACCAGGACGAAGACCAAGGTCGAGCGGCCGAAGCTGCATAAGGTCATCCTGATCAACGACGACTTTACGCCCCGCGAATTCGTCACGATGATCCTCAAGGCCGAGTTCCGCATGACCGAGGATCAGGCCTACAAGGTGATGATCACCGCCCACAAGCTCGGCGCCTGCGTGGTCGCGGTCTTCACCAAGGACGTCGCCGAGACCAAGGCTACCCGCGCAACGGATGCCGGCCGCACCAAGGGCTATCCCCTGCTGTTCACCACGGAGCCGGAGGAATAGTGCACCGGTCCGGCTTTGGTGCTTTTGCGCCCGCTTTCGATTTCGGCGCCGAATCTGCTCTGCCGAATAGTGTATCTATTGGCTGTCAACAGGCGCATGCTGAGCCATCACCGGCTCATCACGGCATCCATCGGTGACTGAGAGAGTCTTTGCGCTCCCGCCCAATGCGGAGCGTCCTATGCAAGACACCACCAAGCGCACCATCCCTCTGAGCAATCGCCTTGCCCAATTGGCAGCCGAGGCTCGCCGTCGCGCAGAGATTGCCCCGCCCGGCGTTCAGCGGGAATCGCTGCTCAAGGCGGCGCGATTGAGTGAAACGGCCTCGCACATTCATGATTGGATAAGCCTGCCTGGCCCCAAAACCCCGAGGTAATGGCAAGCAAACCTTGTCGACCGCCTGTTCACGTCGAGCGACGATCCGGGCCAAGGGCGGCATCCGCCTTCAAATCGCACTTCAAATATAAGTTGTATGAAATGAACTATATTTCATTTTGGTTGTTATAACAGCGTCCCCAAACGAAACGGGGCGGTCAACAGCCAAAGCAGCCCAAATGATGAAATCTCTTGTCGCGTTCGCGATGTTCGCGCTCCTCGGAGTGTCCGTAATGGTGCTGCCCGGTTTTGCTCCGCAAGTAAAAGCGCGCGAAACCGTTGCTTTGGCGAAGGCGGACCGGCTGGCGAGCCTTCCGGTGGCGCGGAATTGCCTGGGCCAGGTCTGGCCGGACTTCGAAGCATCGTGTCTGCGCCGGGGTGAATCCGATGTCAGGGTTCATGAAGCTCGTTTGGTGACGGCTCGCCGCTAGACCAACCATCGCAAAGCGCCGGCCGAGCTTGTCGGATGATCCAGGAAAGTGTCGTGCACAGATGTCAACGCCCCCAACCTCCTTGCCGAACGTTCTCGTCGTCGAAGACGAGATGATCCTGCGCATGCGCGCGGTCGATATCGTAGAGGATGCAGGCTTCTGCCCTGTGGAGGCCGTCAACGCCGACGAAGCCATCTCGATCCTCGAGTCGCGGTCGGACATCTCGCTTCTGTTCAGCGACATCCAGATGCCCGGGACCATGGACGGCCTGAAGCTGGCCCACGCGGTGCACGATCGCTGGCCTGCCATCAAGATCGTACTGGTCTCCGGTCAGGTAAAGCCGTCTGAAACCGAAACGCCGGCGGACAGCCGCTTCTTTCGCAAGCCGCTCGCCGTCGACGAAATGATCTCGCAGTTGCAGACGATGATCGGAGCGGGCGCGCTAAAAATCCTTCCGACCACAACGGATCCCGGGGAAAACCTCGAGGTTGCGCGATCGCCACAGGAATCGGTCCTGGTCGCGGAGAACGACAATCTGCGCCTGTTGCTGGAACAGGCCGACACCGACGCCAAGGTCCTGCTCGCTCAAGCCGGCATCGAAGCCCACGAACGCGAGGCTGCCGACAAGTTGCAAAAGCTGATCCTCGGAGAGCTGCATCATCGCATCAAGAATACGCTTGCGACGGTGAGCGCGATCGCAGCCCAGAGCTTTCGGGCCGCAATCAATCTCGAGCAAGGCCAAAAGGCCATGGATGGCCGCTTGCTGGCGTTGGGGCGCGCCCACGACCTGTTGATACAGGTCAGCTGGTCAAATGCGAGCCTCACTCACACCCTGAGCGGCGCCACCGATCCTTTTGACAGTCAGGGGGGTCGACGATTCCATTTCAATGGGCCGGATCTCCGGATCACGTCCGGTGCCGTGATAGCGCTCGCGATGACGTTCAACGAGCTCTGCACCAACACCACGAAGTTCGGCGCGCTGTCCAGTTCCTCCGGTCATGTCGAGATCGCATGGACGGTGGACGAGATCGAGCAAAGGCTGCGCCTGAAGTGGAGCGAAAGCGGCGGCCCTGCGGTGGCGCCGCCAACACGGCGAAGCTACGGCACCCGGATGATCGAATCGCTCGGCCAGCAACTGAACGGGCAGGTGCGGCTGGCCTATGAACCGTCCGGATTCGTCTATCAGCTGGATGTCCCGCTGAGGTCGGTGATGGCGTCGAACGCCTGAATTCTGCTTACCGGCTTGGCGGCGGTCATCCGAGGACGACCTCAGGCCATCGCCACCGGCGTCTCCTCCGTCAGCCCGTACACGCGTTGCGCCTTTGAAAAGCCTGCGATCGGGAATTCGCCGAGCTCGTGCCAGTCGTGCCGGCAGACATTGGCGAACATTTCCGAGGCGACGACGGTCCGCCCCAGGCGACCCGTGATCTTCTCGAGCCTGGCGGCAAGGTTCACGGCGGGGCCGATGCAGGTGAAGTCGAGGCGGTTGCCGCCTCCAATATTGCCGTAGAGGATGTTGCCGACGTGGAGCGCCACGCCGAAGCGGAAGCGCTCGACGACGTCGCCGACAGGATACGCGAGCGCCTCGACGCTGGCGCGGGATTCGCGCGCCGCTTCCAGCACGCGCGTGCAGACATGCGCGGCATCGCCGACATATTCGTCGATCGGGAATACCGCGAGCAGGCCGTCGCCCATGAATTTCAGCACCTCGCCGCCATGACCGCGGATCGCGGCGACCTGGCAGTCGAAATAATGGTTGAGGATCTCGACCACGGTCTCGGCCGGCAGCCGGTCCGACAGTGCGGTGAAGCCACGCAGATCGGAGAGCCAGATCGCAGCCTGCATGGTGTCGTTGTGGCCGCGGCGGATCTGACCGCCGAGGATGCGCGCGCCGGCACGATTGCCGACATAGGTGTCGAGAAGCATCTCGGCGGTGCGGCGCAGGCTGATGATCTCGGTGATGCGCGCCAGCGGCTTGATGATGGCGTGAATCGCCGCGATGTGGTCATCGGTGAAGCCGCCTGGATGGCGCGTGGTCCAGCTGGTCGCGTGGACCGAGCCGTCGAGAAACTGCATTGGCGTCGCGACGTAGTCGGTGACGCCTTCGGCACGCATGTCGTCGAAAAAAGGGAAATGCTTGCTGCGGGGATCCTCCATGCGTCCCCGCACCTCAAGTCCCTGCTCGAACACGACCCGCAGCGGACTTCTGGCGAATTCCGGCGTCTCCAGGATCTCGAAATCGACCGTGCCGATCTCGACCTCCTCGCCCTCCCGCCAGATGAAGTTGCGACCGAAAATTTCGGGATGCAGCGTGCGGATGAAGATGCCGAACCGCCATAGCGGCAGACCGGCTGCGACCATCCGTTCGCAGGCTTCCGCCGTCATCTCGGCCGGGGCCTTCGACGACCAGGCGCCGTCGATCAGCCAGCTGGTGATACGTTGGAGCTCGGAGCTTTCCATGCGCGCATTTGCGGACGAAGTTGTGGGATCGTCAAGCTGCGCGGTGGGCTAGTGGCGCGGTACAAGCGCCTCGCGCAACGCTACCGCCCGACCTGGCCGCGGTCGCGCAGGAAATGATCCGCCAGCACGCAGGCCATCATGGCTTCGCCGACGGGGACGGCGCGGATGCCGACGCAGGGATCGTGGCGGCCCTTGGTCATGATCTCGGTGTCGGCGCCGTTGCGATCGACGGTGAGACGCGGCTGCAGGATCGACGAGGTCGGTTTGACCGCGAAACGCACCACCACCGGCTGCCCCGTGGAGATGCCGCCCAGCACGCCGCCGGCGTGATTGGAGAGAAAACGCGTGCCGTCATTGCCGGTGCGCATCTCGTCGGCGTTCTCTTCCCCGGTGAGTTCGGCCGCGCCGAAGCCGGCGCCGATCTCGACGCCCTTCACGGCATTGATGCTCATCATTGCGGCGGCGAGCTCGGCATCGAGCTTGGCGTAGATCGGGGCGCCAAGGCCGGCCGGCACACCTTCGGCGACGACCTCGATCACAGCGCCGATCGAGGAGCCGCTCTTGCGGATGCCGTCGAGATAGGTCTCGAAGAACGCGGCCTTGTCCTTGTCGGGACAGAAGAACGGGTTTTTCGCAATCTCGTCCCAGTCCCACTTCGCGCGGTCGATCTTGTGCGGGCCCATCTGCACCAGCGCGCCGCGTACCTTCACGTCGGGCAGCACTTTTCGCGCGATCGCGCCGGCGGCGACGCGCGTCGCAGTCTCGCGCGCCGACGAGCGACCGCCGCCGCGATAGTCGCGCAGGCCGTACTTCGCTTCATAGGTGAAGTCGGCATGACCAGGGCGAAACTTGTCCTTGATCTCGGAATAGTCCTTCGAGCGCTGGTCGGTGTTCTCGATCAGGAGCCCGATCGGCGTGCCCGTCGTCACCTGCACGCCGGTCTCCGGATGCGCCATCACGCCGGAGAGGATCTTGACCTGGTCCGGCTCCTGACGCTGGGTCGTGAAGCGCGACTGGCCGGGCCGGCGGCGATCAAGATCACCCTGGATGTCGGCCTCGACGAGCGGAATCATGGGCGGGCAGCCATCGACCACGCAGCCGATCGCCACCCCATGGCTCTCGCCGAAGGTCGTGACGCGGAACATGTGGCCGAAGGTGTTGAAGGACATTCGTATCTCACTAATTCGGGAATAAGGCTCGATCGGTCTATGCCGAATCTCTCGTAGCCTTGACGGGACGGGCGCGAACAATCTTCCGGGCCGGCTTGGCCTTGAACATCATTTCCTCACCCGTAAAGGGGTTTGTACCCTTGCGCGCCTTGGTCGCAGGCTTCTTGACGACCACGAACTTGGCGAAGCCCGGTACCAGGAACAAGCCATTCTTCTTCAGCTCTTTGTGGCCAACATCCGTCAGCGTCTCCATAACGCTCTTAACGTCGCGCTTGGAGAGCTCGGTGGCAGTTGCAATCTTCTCGATGAGAGCCGACTTCGACATTTGCGTGTGCGAGCTGTGCTGGGACACAGCCGGACTTGGTGCCTTGCGTCTGAGCTCCGGCACGTACTTCTCTGCAACAGCATGACGTCTGTCGTCCGGCAGACGGCGACCGAGCGTCAGTTCGCTCTCGCTCAGCTTACGCTTTGCTGCCTGGAGGATCGACGAACTTGCCTTGGCTACGGCAGAAGGCACGTCCTCAGATGAATCATTGAGCGCATCATTCAAAGCCGCGAATATTTTGGGATCAATATGATCCTTGAAGACGGCGCCAAAATCGGATGGTTTCACTCTATCCCAAACGGTCGCCGCTTTGAGTTGCAGAGCGATCCGAATGACATCATCGAGCTCGACTTCGTGGGGGTCCTTGAGATCGGCTAAATACCTCACAAAGGTCGCAACAACTCCGGCAAGCGCGTCGTCTCGATCCGACCGACCTCTTATCGCTTCTATGTCGCTCGGCCGCAAACGATGCAGTCTATCGAGAGATACCGACGTTGCAGCTTTCACGTTCTATTCCTCGCCATCGTCGGGATGAACACGTCCTGCAGCTTGATACCGTATCGGGCAAACTCCTTTGCCGCATTTGCCAAGTGATCAGGAGTGCGGCCGGGACGCGTGCCATATCGGCCGGAACCATTCGTGATGCACCAGGCAGCAGATGGCTTATAATGAAGATCGAATAGAATTTCTCCACCAATCCTTCCCGGACCGGCTTCGATGAGGGCGGGGTGGCCAAGCTTTTGCGTACCTTCCGCAGTTCGGAAATACCGCGCTCGTGGAAAGATGTATTCTCGCGTCGTCGCGTTCACGACTTCCTCGATAGAAAACCAGAACTTGCCTACACTATCCACGACCCACAGGATCGGCAATTCGGAGTAGACATAGCGCGTAACACCGAGACCTTTCTCGGTCACCACCATCAGTTGCTTCAACAGCCGAGCTGTATCGCGCGAAAGTCTGTGAAGACTCTGCGGTCGAAGTTCTCCTTCCAATGGGTCAACCCTGTCGGGAGCTAGTGCTTCTCCAAAAGTCTCGTCCAGGGCAAGAATAAGCGTAGGCCCCCCCTTCCCAGGCATCAATTCTCCATCGTCGCTGACAGTATTGGTTCGTTCAGGCCTATACACGCTCCCCTACAGTCAATCGACAGGAAAAGGGAACCCCGCAACCTTCGCGCGAAATTCCTCAAAGGTTATGAAGCGACTCGATTACTTTCTCGAGAGATTTAGTGACAGCCGACTGATCATTCAACCCATTGACGTTGTTGCAAAATTGGGAACATGTCGACGGCCTCCATCAATCGAGAAATACGCGCTGATGCAAAATTAAACGTACTTCTCCAGCCGCCCGTCCCGGAACACGTAGACGGCGCCCTGCTCGATGTAGAGTTCGGCGGCGGTCGCCGGCGTCTCCAGGCCGAGTGAAACCATCAGGGCCCGGCAGGTCCCGCCATGGGCGACCGCGACGGTGTCGGTCCGGAGCTGGTCGTACCAGGCGCGCACGCGGACCTGGACATCGGCGTAGGTCTCCCCGCCCGCGGGGCCCACCGTCCATTTGTCGGCGAGGCGCCGGGCGTAGATGTCGGGATCGGAGGCCTCACTCTCGGCTAGCGTCAGCCCCTCCCAGGTGCCGTAGCCGATCTCGCGCAGGCGATCGTCGAGCGTATAGTCCGCAGTCGGCAGGTCGAGCGTGCTCCGCGCCAGTTCCATAGTCACTCGCGCGCGGCCAAGCGGACTCGACACGTAGGGTAATGCAGCCTTGTCGCGGCCCTCGCGCTTGAACAAATCGGCGAGAATGCCGCCGGCCTGCACGGCCTGATCGCGACCGCGCGCGTTCAGCGGAATGTCCTTGATGCCCTGAAGCCTCCCGAGCGCATTCCACTCGGTCTCGCCGTGGCGAAGGTAATAGATCGTGGGCACGGGCATTGCTGGGTGAAAAGTTAGTCCTTCCCGCCAAACGAAATGTCCG
Source organism: Bradyrhizobium sp. MI1.4 (assembly GCF_055811315.1). NCBI lineage: Bacteria > Pseudomonadati > Pseudomonadota > Alphaproteobacteria > Hyphomicrobiales > Nitrobacteraceae > Bradyrhizobium > Bradyrhizobium sp. MI1.4. The sequence goes on from NZ_JBVVPP010000024.1 coordinate 32,329, forward strand.
GCGCCTCCGGGCGCTTCATGCCGAGCACGTGATAGCCGGAATCGACGTGGTGCACCTCGCCGGTGACGCCGCGCGAGAGGTCGGAGAGGAAATACAGCGCGCTGCCGCCGACGTCTTCCGTGGAGACGTTGCGCCGCAGCGGTGCGTTGGCCTCGTTCCACTTCAGGATATAGCGGAAATCGCCGATGCCGGACGCCGCGAGGGTTTTGATCGGCCCCGCGGAGATCGCGTTGACGCGGATGTTCTTCTCGCCGAGATCGGCGGCGAGATAACGCACGCTCGCTTCGAGCGCCGCTTTCGCAACGCCCATGACGTTGTAATGCGGCATCCACTTCTCGGCGCCGTAATAGCTGAGCGTGATGAGCGAGCCGCCGTCGGTCATCAGCTTCTCGGCGCGCTGCGCCACGGCTGTGAACGAGTAGCAGGAGATCAGCATGGACTTCGAAAAATTCTCCTGCGTGGTGTCGACGTAGCGGCCGTCGAGCTGCTCGCCATAGGCGATCGCATGCACGAGGAAGTCGATCTTGCCCCACTTCTCCTTCAGCACCGCGAAGGCCGCATCGATGGTCGCGGCATCGGTGACGTCGCAATGGCCGAGCACGAGCCCGCCGATCTCGGCGGCGAGCGGCTCGACGCGCTTCTTCAGCGCATCGCCCTGATAGGTGAAGGCGAGCTCGGCGCCGGCCGCGTGGCATGCCTTGGCAATGCCCCAGGCGATCGAGCGGTTGTTGGCAACGCCGAGGACCACGCCTCGCTTGCCCTGCATCAGACCTGAATTCTGCGCCATTTTGCTAACGTCCCGTCGAGCTCCCGGTGAGGTTTGGAGGTACACCAGCCCTCCGTTGCGGTACAGTCCTAATACGCGGCGTTAACGCTGTTTCAAGGGCCGGAATAGCCGTTCCGCTCGGGTGTTATGATCGTTGTGGCGCTCGCGCCGAACATCAGGACGTCAAGACCGCAATGAGTGCGTTTCGCCAGAGTGTTGAAGCCATGATCCCGGCGTTGCGCCGCTACGCCCGCGCGCTCACGCGCGAGGCGGATGCGGCCGATGATCTGGTGCAGGATACGCTGGTGCGAGCGCTGCGTTCGGAGCGCCTGTTTCTCGGGGGCGACGTCAGGAGCTGGCTCTATACGATCCTGACCAACCTCAACAAGAACCGGCGGCGCTCGCTGGCACGGCGGCCGCAATTCATGCAGCTGACGGAGAATAACCCGGATGCCAGCGGGACCGAAGCCGAAGGGCGCGATATCGAGAGGGCGCTGGCGACGCTCGTCGAGGAGCAACGCTCGGTGCTGCTCCTGGTCATGCTGGAGGGCATGAGTTACCGCGAGGTCGCCGACATCCAGGGCGTGCCGATCGGCACCGTGATGTCGCGCCTGGCACGCGCACGCGCCCACGTCAAAGCCTCGCTGGAGGGCGAGCGCCCGGCGCTCAGGCGGGTGAAATGATGGCAGGATTGATGCATCGCGCCGGTCGTTCCTCCTGCATGGCATGGGAAGCGGCGCAGTTGAACCACGAAGAACATTTTGGGCCGCAGAGCCAGAGACGATCGATATGAACGACCGCAAGATCCCAGTGACCGAGGACGAACTGCACGCCTATGTCGACGGCGAGCTGCCGGCCGAGCGCCGCGCCGATGTCGAGGCCTGGCTTGCCGCGCAGCCCGAGGATGGCGAGCGCGTGCAGTCCTGGCGCGCCATGGCCGAGATGCTGCACGCCCGCTACGATTCCGTCGCCCAGGAGCCGGTGCCGGCGCGGCTCGAGCTCGAACGGCTGGAGCGCCGCCCGCGGCACTGGCTCTATGGCGCCGCCGCGGCCGTGCTGGTGGCCTTCGTCGCCGGCGGCACCGCCGGCTGGCTGGGGCATGGCGCCGCCAACGCGCCGTCGACCTTCCAGAGTTTTACGACTGACGCGCTCGACGCCCACCGCCTCTATGTCGTCGAGGTTCGCCATCCCGTCGAGGTCGGCGGCAACGAGCGCGACCACCTCCAGGCCTGGCTGACCAGACGTTGCGGCTGGACCGTGTTTGCACCGAACCTAGAGGCGAGTGGACTGAAGCTCGTCGGTGGCCGGCTCTTGCCGGGGCCGAACGGGCCAGCGTCGTTCCTGATGTATGAGGGCGCCTCGGGCGAGCGGTACACGATCTACACCGCCAAGACCGAGAATGGCGCGACGCAGATGCGCTACGCCAGAACGGACAAGGACGGGGCGCTGTTCTGGTCGGAGCGCGGCGTCGGCTACGTCGTCAGCGGTGGCGGCGACCGGGATCGGCTCACCAAAGTGGCGCAGGCGGTCTACGACCAGGCAGAGAAAAGCGGCACCTAGACAACCACGCCAACGCGGTGCCTCGATTCCGACATTGAAAATTTGGAATGAAGACATCGGCGCGTCTCATTATCGCACCGGATGATCACGCGAAAATGAGCAGCGTTCGATCCGCCGATCGACGCGGGCGGCCTCGATTGGGGTTTTTGGTACCGCGCTGGTCCCCCTCTCGAGGCCGCACCTTTTTATCGGCTGCCCCGCCGGACAGCCGACACATCGAGCACGTGGACCAAGAAGGGCTACCACGCCTCAAGCATATGATGAGCATCATCTCGACGGACGACGCTCTCAGTCTTTAGGAGAACCCCTTCATATTTTCCGGATCACGCTTAGCCAAACCCGCTACGTGGATTGTAGGGGTGCTGGTCCCGCCACTTCTGCATCAATGCTTCCAGCTCGGCGTCGTTCCCGTCCGGTAGCATAATCCTGACGGTGACGAAGAGATCCCCGGTTCCGCCAGCTTTTGGCAGTCCCTTGCCCTTGAGGCGGAAGGTCCGGCCGCTGGAGGTGTTTTGCGGGACCGAAAGCTCCACGGCATTGCCGAGGGTGGGCACGCGGACCTTGCCGCCAAGCACCGCCTCGTAGAGCGTGACCGGCAGGTCGATCCTGAGATCGGCGCCCTCGATCTTGAAGAACGGATGCTGCGCGATGCCGATCGTGATCAGGAGATCGCCCGGCGGATGGCCCTGAGCGCTCTCGCCCTGCCCCCGCAACCGGATCTGCTGGCCTTCGGTCACGCCGGCCGGAATCTTGACGTTGAGCTCCTTGCCGTTCGGCAGCCGGACGCGCTTCTCGCCGCCCTTCACCGCCTCCTCCAGCGAGACGGTCATGGCGACATTGACGTCGAGATCGAGCCCGATCCCGCCGGTGTCGAATTCGAACTGGGCACCGCCGCCGGCCCCGGGGCGCGGACGCGGCCCTCCTCCGAACATGCTGTTGAGGATATCCTCGAACGCGCCGCCGCCCGGACCAGGGCCCGCGCCGCCACCGCGGAACGTATAGCTCTCGAACCCGCCGGGACCCGCGCGCCCGCGCGGCCCACCGCCGCCGCCCGGAAAACCCTGGAAGCGCGGCTTGCCGTCGGCGTCGATCTCGCCGCGGTCGAATTGCTTGCGCTTGTCCTCGTCGCCGAGGATCTCATTGGCCGTATTGAGTTCAGCGAAGCGCTCGGCAGCCTTCGGGTCGTTCTTGTTGCTGTCGGGATGGTGCTTCTTGGCAAGCTTGCGATAGGCGCTCTTGATCGCGGCAGCGTTGGCGCTCCGCGGCACCCCCAAGACCTCATAGGGGTCGCGCATCCGTCACGTCTCCTTCAAGAAATCGAATTGTTCAAAGGGCTCCCCGCCCCAACTGAGCCTCATGTGGGGGGCGAGTGGTATTTTTGCAACTAGCCTGGTGAAGCGATTCCTAGCTCCGCCACGGCTTTAGCGTATGAATCTCCCAACTGCCACGGCTGCTTTGGCAGCCCGCGCCCTGGAGCCAGCTTTCGGTGCTGCCATTGACGTAGCTCGCCAGGAAGTCGCGGCACTTGCGGCCGTCCTCGGCGGCATAGGATTGCGCGATCGGCGTGACCGAACCGCGCGCCCCGGTTTCCGGATTCTCCCAATGCTGGCTGGAATCCTTATCGTTCTTGCTGAGGACGTCGGAGGCGGCGTTGCGGGCGAAGGCGAGATCGGTCTCGGTCGGTGCCGCCACCCTGGCCGGCATTGCGATCGAGCCGGTAAGGTCGCTGTCATCGGCCTTGGCGTAGGCACTCTTGTCGTTGCGGGAAAAGCTGCAACCGCCGGTGCCGAGTCCGATCAGAATGATCGTCATGACGAAGCCGGACGGCCGGATCGCCGATAGGCCAACGCGTCCCCATACCCTATATAGGGCGGTAGCAGACAACAACGCGTTTTGGACCGCAGGACGCAACTCGGACCCCAGACATGACCGACACGACCTCGATGAAACACCAGACACCCTTAACATCCGGTGATTTCACCGCCGCCGACGAGCCGTTTGCGCTGTTCGAGGCCTGGCTGAACGAAGCCATCAAGAGCGAGCCGAACGATCCGAACGCCATGGCGCTCGCGACCGTCGATCCCGACGGCCTGCCGGACGTGCGCATGGTGCTGATGAAGGGCTTCGATACCGATGGTTTCGTCTTCTACAGCCACATCGCCAGCCAGAAGGGCCGCGAACTCGCCGCAAATCCTAAGGCGGCGTTACTTTTTCACTGGAAGTCGCTGCGTCGTCAGGTCCGCATCCGCGGCAACGTGACGCCGGTGACCGAGGCCGAAGCCGACGCCTATTTCGCCACCCGTCCCAAGCAGGCGCAGATCGGCGCCTGGGCGAGCAAGCAGTCGCAGGAGCTCGAGAGCCGCTTCGCTTTCGAGCAGGCGATCGCCAAGGTCGCCGCCAAGCACATGATCGGCAAGGTGCCGCGTCCGCCGGGCTGGAGCGGCTGGCGTATAACACCGTCGCGTATCGAGTTCTGGCACGACCGCCCGTTCCGCCTGCACGACCGCATTGAATTTCGCCGTGACGCGGCCGGCCAGAAATGGTCCAAGACGCGAATGTATCCCTAGAACTTTGTTCGAGAATGATCCCTTCGGAAAACCGCTGCACAGTTTGCGCTAACGCGGCCCTCCGGGTCCGGATCATGCTCCAGCCTGAAAGATGTCCATGCCGCAGTCGTCCAATGCGCCGCGCCGTACGCTGCTCCTGACCGGGGCGAGCCGCGGCATCGGCCATGCCACCGTGATCCGTTTCTCCTCGGCCGGCTGGCGCGTGATCACCTGCTCGCGGCATCCGTTCCCGGAGGATTGTCCCTGGGACGCGGGCCCTGAGGACCATATCCAGGTCGACCTCGCCACCCCCGCAGATACCACGCGCGCGATCTCCGACATCCGCGACCGTCTCGAAGGCGGCATGCTGCATGCGCTGGTCAACAACGCCGCGATCTCGCCGAAGGGGGCCGGCGGCTCCAGGCTCGGCTCGATCGACACCGACCTCGACACCTGGACGCACGTGTTCAATGTCAACTTCTTCGCGCCGATCATGATGGCGCGCGGGCTGATCGAGGAATTGAAGGCGGCCAAGGGCTCTGTCGTGAACGTCACCTCGATCGCGGGCTCGCGCGTGCATCCCTTCGCGGGCGCGGCCTACGCCACCTCGAAGGCCGCGCTGGCGTCCCTGACGCGCGAAATGGCCTCCGACTTCGGCCGCGTCGGCGTGCGCGTCAACGCGATCGCGCCGGGCGAGATCGACACCTCGATCCTGTCGCCGGGCACCGAGAAGATCGTCGACCAGCAGATCCCGATGCACCGGCTCGGCACACCGGACGAGGTCGCCAAGATCATCTACGTGCTGTGCACGGACACCAGTTCTTACGTCAACGGCGCCGAGATCCACATCAACGGCGGCCAGCACGTGTAGGCTACCGCGTCATTGCAAGCGCAAGCGAAGCAATCCAGACTGCCTCGGTGAGGACAGTCTGGATTGCCTCGTCGCTTCAGTGCAAAATTGCTTCGCAATTTTGTCGCGAGCTCCTCGCAATGATGATGCTGGAAATTACGCCGGAGAAGCAAGGCGATCCAGACAACGCCGCCGCAAGACCTGGATCGCCCTTAGCTTTCCGTTCCTCAATCGAGTCGAATCCGACGTGACCTCTCGCGTGGCTGCGGAGCGGCCGTGCTGATTGCAGTCGAGCAATCGTCGTCGTTCTCGCCGTCGAGCAGCGGAGCACCACAGTGCCGGCACATGCGCGCCGACATCGACGACGCCTTGCCGCTCGTCGCGACGTGGCGATAGCTCGCCAGATCGATGACGTTGGGGGGCGTCGTTATGTGTTTTTCAACCATGGCTGTTCCTCGCGGCTTACCTGCTCCTTATCGCAGACAAGTTTCGCGCAAACGTTCAGCCCACCGCTCAAATTTTACCGGAGGAATTGGGGCGGCGAGCACACATCGCCGTGCGGCCGCAATCCCGCTCTATTCTGCGACACCAGACACTGTGTCTCTGCGTCCGGCGTAAGGTCTCGGTCACTATTACAGCCACTTCTTCCACTTGAAGATCCAGTACGGAACGATCGCCGCAATCAGCATCAGCACCAGCGCGAACGGATAACCGTGCACCCATTCGAGTTCCGGCATCGACTTGAAGTTCATGCCGTAGATCGAGGCGATTAGCGTCGGCGGCATCAGGACAACCGCCATGACCGAAAACAGCTTGATGATGTTGTTCTGCTCGAGATTGACGACGCCGAGCATGGCGTCGAGCACAAAGGTGATCTTGCTGGAGAGATAGGAGGCATGATCGGTCAGCGAGACGACGTCACGCTGCATGGTCTTGAGCTGCTCGCGCATGTCCTTCGACCATTTCACGCCCTCCACCACCGCGGAAAGGAAGGCGACGACGCGGCCGATCGAGACCAGGCTCTCGCGAACCTTGGAGGTCAGATCGCCCTTGCGGCCGATCGAGATCAGGATTTGCGAATATTGCTTGGCGTGACCGTGGCGCTCGCTCTCCGGCTCGAAAATGTCATGGGAGACCTGATCGATCTCGGCGCCGCAGCGCTCCAGGATGTCGGCGCAGCGGTCGATCACGGCATCGAGCAGCTCCATCAGCACCATCTCGCCGGTGATGGCCGGTGTGCAGGAACGGGCCAGCTTGGCCTCGACCAGCGCAAAGGGCTTGGGCTGGTCATAGCGCACCGTTACCAGGCGGTGGTCGCCCAGAATGAACGTGACCGCCGTGGTCCTCGGCATATCGGTATCGGATTGGCACATCAGCGTTGCGGTCATGTAGCGCGCGCCGTTCTCCATATAGAGGCGGCTCGAGATCTCGATCTCCTGCATGTCCTCCCGGGTCGGGATTGCGATCCCCGAGAGCTTCTCGACGGCTTTGTCCTCGGCCGCGGTGGGGTTGACCAGGTCGATCCAGACCGCATGCTCCGGGACTGCTGCGAGATCCTCGATGACGGCCTTCTTGAGGGAGGACTCGAAGGGAACGAACACAGAAAACATGCACAACTCCAGCAGGGGCCTGCGACAGACTGACAGCGCTTAGCGCGATTCTGACAAGTTGATGATGACAAGCACATTAACGGAGCGTTTGCATTTGTGGCGACGCCATGGCCCAACTGTGGCACGGAATCGACACTTACGACCGTTTTGCCCAGAAATCGGCTATGGCCCGCAAAACTTGCGGCAGAAAAGCCACAGGTAAGGTCTCGCAGCGCGGGAGAAGCGTCGTCAGGCTGGAATTGTGGCAGATTTCAACGATAATGGGGCCAACGGAATCGTGGAATTGGGCTTACTCAAGCTCCACGAAAGCTTGTTGTTGTCGATTGGAACCAAATCATGTCGTCGCTGAAAGTTACGCTGGGTATTTTGGCTGCTGGCCTGATGCTGTCGGGCTGCATGCAGGCCACGCATTTTGAAGCGACCGACACCAAGGCCTTCAAGCCGAAGGACAAGGAACTCCTTGCCAAGGTTCGGTACGAGAACACCCCGGTCGCAGAGCCGTTCCGCCGCGCCATCGTTGAGTACCACCGCAAGGAATCGCCGGGCTCGATCGTGGTCGATTCCGACAACCATTACCTCTACTACGTTCTGGATGGCGGCAAGGCGATCCGCTACGGCATCACCGTCGGTGAAGAAGCCATGGCTTGGTCGGGCATCGCCAAGGTGGGCAGCAAGACCGAGTGGCCGGCCTGGCACCCCACCCCCGGCGAAATTTCGCGCCTGGGCGTGCCCACCTTCGTCGCCCCCGGTCCGGACAATCCAATGGGCTCCCGCGCGATGTATCTCTACTCCGGCGGCAAGGACACATTGTTCCGCATTCACGGCACCAACCAGCCGGAATATATCGGCGCGTCGATCTCGTCGGGCTGCATCCGCCTGACCAACGAGGACGCGATCGACCTCTATGATCGCGTCAAGGTCGGCACCCTCGTTGTGGTGCTCGAGCCCAAGCATGGCGACTCGCCCTACAATTCACGGCTTGCGCTCGGCGGCAGCCAAACTGGCCAGGCGGGCAGCTACTGATCAGGTACCTGATCTCTGACATTCAAAAGCGCCGGTCTCACCGGCGCTTTTTTGTTGCCGGCTTGTGCGGCCGGGCTTTTTGGCCGTCGGCCGCCGGCTTGTCTGGGGAGGCAGCCGACTTCTCCGACGCCTCGTCGTCAATTCCTTGCTTCGTCTCGGGCTTGGCCTCGGGCTTCGCTTCGGGTTTGGCCGCGACCTCACGCGGCGGCGCCTCCTCGGGCCGTTCCGCCGGCAGCAGCGGGGCAACCTGCGGCAGCGGATCCCAGACGTTCCACTGGCAGATCCGGTAGTCGTTGCGCCGCTGCGCGAGATCGAGATGGATATGGTCCTCGTGGTACCAATCCGAGCCGGGGCCGAGCACGGTCGAAAAGCGCGAGCAGACCGAATGCAGCACGCGCTCGCGCACCTCGCGCGGCATGGTGCGGTCGGTCAGGCCGATCGACTGCCCGTTAGCGAGCTTGATGGCGCGCACATCGATCGCATTGGCCTTGCCGTGCTCGGACAGCATGGCGCCGACGACGCGGTTGCGGCCACGACACTCGAAGCTGTCGAAATTGTCGAGATCGCTGATGGTCGAGCCGAGGCTCGCGGCCAGCGGCACCACGTCCTTGCGCACCCAATCGGCGATTGCGGATGCCATGGTGCAGCGGAGGATCGCCGCCGGCTTGACCGCCACCTTGCGCTTGTCCGGCAGCACGATGGCCTCGAGCCGCACCAGATCCTCGCCGCCACAGGCGCCGGGGCCGCGGATATCCGGGATCGAAGGCGCGATCGCGATCTCCTCGGTCAGCGCGAGGCGGCACGCCGAGGCCTGCTTCTCGGGCGGCGGCGCGGCTTCGGCGGGCTGGGCGGCGCCAGGTTTGTCCGCGGAAGGCTTGTCTTCGGTCTCCGCAGGAGCCTCGTCCGATGCCTTGGCCGACCCCTTGGGGGCCTCCTCGGGGCGAGGTCTTGGGAGCGGGATCCTGCCAGAGATATTGGCAGAATGAACCGTGGCGCGCGGCCGTGGTGCCGCAATACCAAAGATGTCCAGCGGGGACCCATATTTGCGCGCCTCTGCCCGATCCGCGAGCCCGAGCGCGACGGTAACCATTGCCGCGCCGACGGACATATAGCCGCGATAAGACCATTTGCGGCGAAAGGCGGGCAGGCTAAAACTCATGACAATTCTTTGGCCCAACGCTGAGAGCGACAATCCGCCCAGCGGCTTCTCGGAGGAACGACGGAATGCTTGGTTTGATGCAAGACTGGCCCCTGCTCTGCCACAGGATCATCGAACACGCCGCCAAGATTCATGGCAAGCAGGAGGTCGTGACGCGCTCGGTCGAGGGACCGATCCATCGCACCACCTATGCCGATATCCACAAGCGCGCGCTCAAGGTCTCGCAGATGCTGGAGCGCGACGGCATCAAGCTCGGCGACCGTGTCGCAACGATCGCCTGGAACACCTGGCGCCATCTTGAGGTCTGGTACGGCATCATGGGGATCGGCGCCATCTGCCATACCGTCAATCCCCGCCTTTTCCCCGAGCAGATCGCCTGGATCATCAACCATGCGCAGGACCGCATCGTGATGACCGATATCACGTTCATTCCGGTCCTGGAGAAGATCGCCGACAAGCTGACAAGCGTGGAACGCTATGTCGTGCTCACCGACAAGGCGCACATGCCGCAGACGACGCTGAAGAACGTGGTCGCCTACGAGGACTGGATTGCGGAGGCCGACGGCAAGTTTAAATGGAAGGACTTTGACGAGAACACGGCGGCCGCGATGTGCTACACATCGGGCACCACCGGCGATCCCAAAGGCGTGCTGTATTCGCATCGCTCCAACGTGCTGCACGCGCTGATGGCCAACAATGTCGACGCGCTCGGTACCAGCGCCTCCGAAACCATGCTTCCCGTGGTGCCGCTCTTCCACGCCAACAGCTGGGGCATCGCCTTCTCCGCGCCGTCGCAGGGCACCAAGCTCGTCATGCCCGGCGCCAAGCTCGACGGCGCCTCGGTCTATGAGCTGCTCTCGACCGAGAGGGTGACGCATACCGCCGGCGTGCCCACGGTGTGGCTGATGCTGCTCCAGCACATGACCGCGAACAATCTGAAGCTGCCGGACCTGAAGATGGTGATCTGCGGCGGCTCGGCGATGCCGCGTTCGATGATCAAGGCCTTCCTCGACATGGGCTCGAACGTCCGTCACGCCTGGGGCATGACCGAGATGAGCCCGATCGGCAGCGTCGCGGCGCTGAAGCCGCCGTTCCAGAATGCGACCGGCGAGGCGCGGCTCGACGTGCTCCAGATGCAGGGCTACGCGCCGTTCGCCGTCGAGATGAAGATCACCGACGATGCCGGCAAGGAACTGCCGTGGGACGGCACGACCTTCGGCCGCCTCAAGGTCGCCGGCCCGGCCGTCGCCAAGGCCTATTACCGGGTCGACGCCAACATTCTCGACGAGGACGGCTTCTTCGACACCGGCGACGTCGCGACCATCGACGAAGCCGGCTACATGCGGATCACCGACCGCTCCAAGGACGTGATCAAGTCCGGCGGCGAGTGGATTTCCTCGATCGAGCTGGAGAACCTCGCAGTCGGCCATCCCGCGGTGGCGGAAGCCGCCGTGATCGGCGTGTTCCATCCCAAATGGGACGAGCGTCCGCTGCTGATCGTGCAGCTGAAGCAGGGCCAGCAGGCCAGCCGCGAGGACATCCTGAAGTTCATGGATGGCAAGATCGCCAAATGGTGGATGCCCGACGACGTTGCCTTCGTCGACGGTATCCCCCACACGGCGACGGGCAAGATCCTGAAGACCGCGCTGCGCGATCAGTTTAGGGAATACCGCTTCCCGAACGCGGCGGCGTAGGCCATCTCGGACGTCGTGCCCGGGCTTCGTCCCGCCTGCGGGGCCAAAGCCCCTTCGGCGCGGCGACGGCCCGGACATCCGCGTCCTCATGGCAAAAAGACGTGAATGGCCGGTCAAGCCCGGCCATGACGATGCAGCCTTCTGCGGAACTCTTGAATTTGCCCGCGGGCCGTGGTCTCAACGGCCCATCGTCGTGCCAGATCGGCCGGCACCGTCCCCAAGATCCCGGCAGAGCTGACCCGATGGCCCGCAGGTTTTCCGCTCCCTACCAGTCGGAGCCCGTCTCCAGCCTCGCGAGCTGGGCGCGCAATCTGGCCGTGTTCGCCGTGGTGGCGGTGGTTGTCTCGATCATCATCGTCCGGTTCGGCTTCCTGGAGATGAAGCCGGCGCTCGCGACCTTCTTCGGCGGGCTCGGGATTGCCGCGCTCTCGATCCTGTTCGGGCTCGCCGGCTTCGCCGCGATCTGGCAGAACGGCTCGCGCGGCATGGCGCGCATCCTGCTTGCGTTCCTGATCGACGGCGCGATCCTCGCCTATCCCGCTTATCTCGGCCTGCAATACCGCAAGCTGCCGGCGATCCACGACATCACCACCGACCCGATCGACCCGCCGCGCTTCGACGCCCTGGCCCGCCTGCGCACCGGCGATGGTGCCAATACCGCTGTGTATGCCGGCCTCTATTCGGCCGAGCAGCAGCGTCAATTCTATCCCGATATCGAGCCGATCGAGCTCGAGATTTCAGTCGACCGCGCCTATGCGATCGCGCTTCAGCTGGTCAACAAGCGCAAATGGTTGATCATCGACGAGCGCGCGCCGCAGCCCCCGCGCCGCATCGGCCGCATCGAGGCGGTGGCGCGCTCACCGATCATGGGTTTCCGCGAGGACATCGCCATCCGGGTCGTGCCCGACGGCGAGGATTCCCGCGTCGATATCCGCTCCGCCTCGCGCTATTTCGAGAGCGACCTCGGCAGCAACGCCGCACGCGTGAAGAAATTCATCGACGATCTCAACACCGCCGCCGATGCCGACGCACTCAAGCCGGTGAAGAAGACGCCGGTGGCGCCGCCGAAGGCGCCGGCGAAGACGGTGAAGAAGTGACGGAAGGCTAAGCGTTCGCCATCCGATAGGTCCCGCCGATCACGGGATCGCCGTCCGTCGCCACCACGCCGCGGGCGACCAGGTCTTCCAGATGCGCCAGCACGGAATAGCCCGCCGCGGTGGTGAGCCTCGGATCGATGCCGATATAGATCGCCCGGACCATGGTCGGGATGTCGGTCTCGCCCTTGGCAAGGCGGTGCAGGATGGAGGCCTCGCGCGCCTTGCGGTGACGGATCAGGAAGCGCACGAAGCGCGGGCCTTCTGGAATTTCGGGGCCGTGACCGGAGAAATACACATCCTCCTCGCGCGCGGCGAGACGATCCAGCGATTCCATGTAGTCGATCATCGAGCCGTCGGGCGGGGCCACGATCGAGGTCGACCATCCCATCACGTGATCGCCGACGAAGTTGAATTTTCGCTCGGGCCAGGCAAAAGCGAGGTGGTTGGCGGTATGGCCGGGTGTCGCCACGGCCTCGAGCCGCCAGCCATCTCCTTCGACCACGTCGCCATGGCCGATCCTGATATCGGGCGCGAAGTCGCGGTCGGCGCCGGATTCCGGGTTGTGCTTCTCGCTCTCGAAGCGCGGGCGCGAGGCGCGGTGCGGGCCTTCGGCGTAAACTGGCGCGCCGGTCGACCGCTTGATCCGCGCGGTGTTCGGCGAATGGTCGCGGTGGGTGTGGGTGACGAAGATATGGCTCACCGTCTCGCCGCTGACGGCATCGAGCAGCGCCGCCGCATGCGCCTCGTCGTCCGGACCGGGATCGATGATCGCGACGTTGCCCCGGCCCACGATGTAGCTGACCGTGCCGGTGAAAGTGAACGGACTCGGATTGTTACAGAGCACGCGCCGCACGCCGGGGCGGACTTCCTCGACGATGCCGGGCTTCAGCGGAAAGTCGCGGTTGAACGGGACGTCGTCGTTGCCGGACATGGCTTGCTCGTACCTTGCTGACTTCGTCATGCCCGGCCTCGTGCCGGGCATCCACGTTCTTCGCGTGGTCTAAGACGTGGATGGCCGGGACAAGCCCGGCCATGACGCGATTGGAGAGTTCAGTCGCATCCCACACTGGGGCGGTTTGCTCAGAAAAACGCCTGAATGCCCGTGATCGCGCGGCCCAGGATCAGGGCGTGGACGTCGTGGGTGCCCTCGTAGGTGTTGACGGTCTCGAGGTTATGGACGTGGCGCATCACGTGATACTCGATCGAGATGCCGTTGCCGCCGTGCATGTCGCGCGCGACGCGGGCGATGTCGAGCGCCTTGCCGCAATTGTTGCGCTTCATGATCGAGATCATCTCGGGAGCGAACTTGCCCTCGTCCATCAGGCGACCGACGCGCAGCGAGCCCTGAAGGCCCAGCGCGATCTCGGTCTGCATGTCCGCGAGCTTCTTCTGCACGAGCTGGGTCGCGGCGAGCGGCTTGCCGAACTGCTTGCGGTCGAGCGTATACTGGCGGGCGCGGTGCATGCAGTCCTCGGCCGCGCCGAGCACGCCCCAGGAAATGCCGTAGCGGGCGCGGTTGAGGCAGCCGAACGGGCCTTTTAGGCCGGAGACGTTGGGCAGCAGCGCGTCTTCCGGAACCACGACACCGTCCATCACGACCTCGCCGGTGATGGAGGCGCGAAGCGACAGCTTGCCGCCGATCTTCGGTGCCGACAGGCCCTTCATGCCCTTCTCCAGCACGAAGCCGCGGATCTGGTTGTCGTGCGCGGCCGACTTGGCCCAGACCACGAACACGTCGGCGATCGGCGCGTTCGAGATCCACATCTTGCTGCCGGTCAGGCGATAGCCGTCCGACACCTTCTCGGCGCGCGTTTTCATGCCGGCCGGATCGGAGCCGGCATCAGGCTCGGTCAGCCCGAAGCAGCCGACCCACTCGCCGCTGGCGAGCTTCGGCAGGTACTTCTTGCGCTGGTTCTCGTCGCCATAGGCGTAGATCGGATACATCACCAGCGAGGACTGCACCGAGTTCATCGAGCGGTAGCCGGAATCGACCCGCTCGATCTCGCGCGCGACCAGACCATAGGCGACATAGCCTGCATTGGCACAGCCATATTCCTCCGGCAACGTGATGCCGATCAGGCCGAGTTCGCCCATCTCGTTGAAGATCTCGCGATCCGTCTTCTCTTCGAGATAGGCCTTGGCGACGCGCGGCAGCAGCTTGTCCTGGGCGTAGGCGCGCGCGGTGTCGCGCACCATGCGCTCGTCTTCGGTGAGCTGCTCGTCGAGCAGGAACGGATCGTCCCACTGGAAAGAAGCCGAAGCCGGCTTGTCCTTGGCCTGAGGGCGCGCGGTCATGAAACGTCCTTTCGTCTGGTTCCGTCAAAATTTGCCCGACAAAGTAAAGCGCCGCGGCAACAAGTGCAATTGCGTTGCAGATGTACGGGTCTGCGTGATTCCCGGGGACCCGCGAGGCGCGCCTCGGGGGATGCGCTTCGCGCACCCCTGGATCACAGCGCTAGCTTTCGAGTAGCTCGTTGGCGACGATCTCGATGCCGAAGCCCGAAAGGCCCTTGTAGTCGTGCACCGAGGAGGTGAGATGCCGGATCGAGGTGACGCCGAGATCGCGCAGGATCTGTGCACCGACGCCGACTTCGCGCCACTGGCGGTTGCGGTCGGCCTCGGTCGCGCTCTCATCGGGCAGCGGCGCCACAGGGACACCGGCCGCACCGTCGCGCAGATAGACCAGAACGCCACGGCCCGATTTCTTGAAGTGCTCGAGCACCGCCGCCATGCGCTTGTGGCCGGTGAAGATGTCCTTGACGATGTTCGGCTTGTGAAAGCGTGTCAGGACGTTCTTGCCGTCGCCGACGCCGTTGTAGACGAAGGCGACATGGGCGATGGAATCGAACGGCGAGCGGTAGGCATAGCCCTGCAGCGGCCCGATCGGGCTCTCGGTGACGAAGGTCGAGACCCGCTCGATCAGTTTCTCGCGCACCTGGCGGTAGGCGATCATGTCGGCGATGGTGACGTGCTTGAGCTTGTGCTGGGCGGCGAAGCGGGCGACCTGCTCGCCCTTCATCACGCTGCCGTCGTCGTTCATCAACTCGCTGATGACGCCGACCGGCGGCAGGCCGGAGAGCTTGCACAGGTCGACCGCGGCCTCGGTATGGCCGGAGCGCAGCAGCACGCCGCCGTCCTTGGCGATCAGCGGGAAGATGTGACCGGGACGGGCGAAGTCGTTGGCGCCGGCATTGGGATTGGACAGCGCGCGGCAGCACGAGGCGCGCTCCTCGGCCGAGATGCCGGTGCCGCCGTCGGGCTTGTAGTCGATCGAGACCGTGAATGCGGTGGTGTGCGCTGAGTCGTTGTGGGCCACCATCGGATCGAGCCGCAGGCGGCGCGCATCTTCGCTGGTGATCGGGGCGCAAACGATGCCGGAGGTGTGGCGGATGATGAACGCCATCTTCTCGGCGGTGCAGAACGAGGCGGCGACGATCAGATCGCCCTCGCCCTCGCGGTCTTCGTCGTCGGTGACGACCACGAGCTCACCCCGGGCAAAGGCCTGCAAGACTTCCTGGACGTTATCCGGCATTTCCCAATCTCTATCGGTTATGGCCCGGAGGCTTAGCCGGACTTGAGCCGGGGCGCTAGTGTCCCCGGCGCAACCGCATATGCCGGACCGCAGCCCTGCCCGACGGGCGGCTCGCGTCGGGCCTAAGCCCGGTGAGAAGCCGGCCGGGAGCGGTCAGGGCAGCACTTCGCGCCGCTCGCCGAGCCGCTGATCGAGCTCGGCCCGCTTGTCGGCCAACAGGCCGGCCTGGGCGGCCTCGATCACCGTGAACAGCTCATGGGCGTCGCTGAGCCGGGTCACGGTGACATAGCTGGCGCCAGCCGCGTAGAGTTCGTCTACATCCGACAACAGATCGGCCGTGGCAATGATCATGGCGGTCGGGTTGAGGGTGCGGACGTGGCGGACCAGCTTCTCGTTGCTGGCACCCTTCAGAAGCGCATCCGGGACGCTGAGGATGATCATCTCGGATTTGCCGACGCCGGCATGGAGCAGCGTGTCGGCGCTGCTGATATCGCCATAGATCACGTGCAGGCCGCGCGACAGCAGCGTCTGGTACACATTGGGATTGAAGTCGATCACGGTGATCTGCTCGAGCAGCACCGGTGCCTGCCGCTCGATCTCGGCCAGCAGCGCGCTCGCCGCACGGAAAAAGCCGAGGATGACGATGCGGCGCGCCTCGCCATGGCCCTCGTGTCCTTCCTCGCCGTGGCCATTGCCGTGGTCGAGATCGCGCAGGCCGATCCGCTTCAGGGGACCGATCGCCCAGCGGGTGATCTCGTCGCTGCGGGTCATCACGAAGGTCGAGAGCACCGCCAGCACCACGAAGGCGAAGGAGGCCGCGTTCGCCGTCTGGGCTGCGATGTGGTGGTCGGCAACGCCGGTCTGGATCACCACCAGCGAGAACTCGGAGATCTGCGCGAGATTCAGGGCCGGCAACAGGCTGGCGCGCAGGCCCTGCTTCATCAGATAGAGCGGGACGAAGGTGGTCACGAGGCGGCTCACCACCGTGAACGCCGCGATCATCAGGGCAAGTCCGATCACGGAGAGGCCGGGCACGGGAATGGTCATGCCGAGCGCGACGAAGAACAGCGTGATGAAGAAATCGCGAAGCGTGGTGACCTTGGCCGTGACATCGAGCGCGTAGGGAAAGGTCGAGAGCGAGACGCCGGCGATCAGGGCGCCCATCTCGCGCGACAGCGACAGCCGCTCGGCGGTCTCGGCGACCAGGAAGCACCAGGCGAGCGCGCCGAGCAGGATCAACTCGGGGCGGCGGGCGATCTGGTGAAACAGGCGCGGCAGCACGTAGCGGCTCACCAGCAG
This sequence comes from Bradyrhizobium sp. MI1.4, assembly GCF_055811315.1. NCBI lineage: Bacteria > Pseudomonadati > Pseudomonadota > Alphaproteobacteria > Hyphomicrobiales > Nitrobacteraceae > Bradyrhizobium > Bradyrhizobium sp. MI1.4. The sequence continues at coordinate 49,465 of NZ_JBVVPP010000024.1, forward strand.
TGCCGCGGCGACCAGCACCGCGACCCGCCCGATCGAGAGCAGGATCACGCTGATTTCCAGATTGGCAAGGCTCGGCTGCACCGCCAGAAACAGGATGGCGAAGATGTCCTGGAGCACCAGCACGCCGAGGGTGATGCGGCCGGGCAGCGTGTCGAGCTCGCGCTTCTCGTAGAGCACCTTGACGATGATGACGGTGCTCGACAGCGCGCAGGCGACACAGAGGTAAACCGCATCGAACTGTCCGCCCCCGAGCGACAGGCCGATGCCGACGAAGAACAGCACCCCGAGCAGGCAGCCGCCGAGGAGCTGGCCGCCCGCCGCGAACAGGATGACCTTTCCCGCCCGCACGATCTTCTTCAGGTCGATCTCCAGGCCGATCATGAACAGCATGAAGATCAGGCCAAGCTCGGAGATGACGCTGATCGATTCCTGCGACTTGACCCAGCCGGCGCCAAATGGACCAATGCAGAAGCCTGCGATAAGATAGGCCAGGATCAGCGGTTGCCTGGAGAAGTGGGCAAGCAGGCCCAGCATCCAGGCAAACAGGATACAGAGAGTGATGTCGCGAATGAGCTCGTGCATGCCAGATTGGTCCGTTTTGCCGCACCCTAGTGATCGAGTGCGTTGCGGCAAGCGAGCAATTCGTCACATGCGGATGGGGCTCGCCATTGCACTGCTGCTATGCCCCCTCGCCTGCTCCGTGCCCGCAGCCGCTCAATCCAAGGTCAATATCGAACAAAACTTTGCAGATTCCCTCACCGCGCTGCCGAAAGAAGAACTCGCCGTCGCCGGCGGGTTCTACGTGCCCGCCTATTCCAGTGTCGCGATGAGCCAGGGCAAGCTGCGCGTCGACTTCTCGGTGACCTTGAGCGTGCACAACGCCTCCGAGACCCAGCCGCTGGTCGTCAAACGCATCGCCTATTTCGACACCGCAGGCAAGCAGGTCGAGAGCTATCTGAAGGCGCCCGTCGCGTTGAAGCCCCTCGCCACCGTCTCGATCTTCATTCCGACCGACGACGTACGCGGCGGGACCGGAGCCAATTTCCTGGTCGATTGGGCCGCAGCAAGCGAGATCGCCGAGCCTGCTGTCGAGGCCTTGATGGTTGGCGGCGTCGCCAATGCGCATTACGCTTTCATCAGCCAAGGCCGTCCGACCCGGACGGCCGGCAAGAACTAAGGCCGTCTGTCCGCCGGATGCGGGCAAAAGAAATAGGCATGGCCGACGCAACGCCGGCCGGCTCAAAAAGAAAATAACGAGGAACGCTCCCATGACGTCCAGCTTCGATTTTGCGCCCCTGTTTCCCGCAGGGCTGCCGGCCCCCTCTGCGCGCTGGACGGGCCTCGCCAAATACAGTTTTGTCGGCGGCAACAACGACTCCGAGCAGGTGCCGCTCGATGATCTGATCGAGGCGGCCAATCTGGCTCTGCAACGCGAAGGCCGCTCGCTCGCCACTTACGGGCTGGCACATGGTCCCCAGGGCTATCTGCCCTTGCGCGAATTCCTGGTGGCAAAACTCAAGCGCGATGCCGGCATCAACTGCACGGTCGACGATCTCCTGATCGTGTCCGGCTCGCTGCAGGCGCTCGACCTCGTCAACGCCACGCTGCTGACGCGCGGCGACACCGTGATCTTCGAGCAGGATAGCTATCAGGGCTCGCTGACCCGCCTGGCACGGCTCGGAGTCAACGTGATTGGCATTCCCCTCGACAACGACGGCATGCGCATGGACGTGCTGGCCACGACGCTGGCCGACCTCAAGGGCCGCGGCATCCGTCCGAAATACATCTACACCATTCCGACCGTGCAGAACCCGACCGGCAGCATCATGCCGGAGGGCCGCCGCACCGAGCTGTTGCGGCTGTCGGCAGACTACGGCGTGCCTGTTTTCGAGGACGATTGCTATGCCGATCTGGTCTGGTCGGGACAGCGGCCGCCGGCGATCCATGCGATGAGCCCGAACGGCGGCGTGATCCATATCGGCTCGTTCTCCAAGTCGATCGCGCCGGCGCTGCGCGTGGGCTTCATCGTCGCGCCCTGGGATGTGATGTCGCGGATGCTGGCGCTGAAGACGGACGCCGGCTCAGGCGCGCTGGAGCAGATGGTGCTCGCTGCCTATTGCAAGCCGCATTTTTCGACCCACGTGCCGGCACTGACGAAGGCGCTACGGACCAAGCTTGATACGCTGATGGAGGCCGTCAACGAGCAGTTCGGGACGGCCGCCGAGTTCGAGGAGCCCAAGGGCGGGATCTTCCTGTGGGTGAAGCTGCCCGATCAGGTGGATACGCTGAAGCTGTATCAGGCCGCGCTTGCCGCCGGCGTATCGATCAATCCGGGGCCGGAATGGTCGACTGACAAAAACCACTCCAGATCGCGACTGCGGCTGTGCTTTGCGAGCCCCTCGCATCAGCAGATCCGCGAGGGCGTGGCCGTGCTGGCCGAGGTCTGCCGCAAGGAGTTCGGCGTGCCGGCCCGCAGTGCCAATGTGGAGAATCGAGCTTGAGCCTTCAGACGATCTGGGGCTGGCTGCCGTGGATCGCGGAGGCCAGCCGCAGCAGCAGCACAATCGAGACGTTGCCCTTTCCGGCCTCGATCTGGGCGATGTAGCGCTCGGATATCCCGGAGCGGCGGGCGAGCTCCCGCCGCGACAGGACGCAGCGCATGCGCGAGGACTTCAAGCGGTCGCCCAGCTCGGCCAGAAACGCGCTCTCGGAATAAGGCGGCACGGCGCAGCTCCCCGGCAGCACCTCGCCTGCGAAATCCCTGACTTGATTCAGCATCGGTTTATCCAATTTCCCTTCGGGAGCGCCATCCTACCGGGGAAACGGGCTGCCTCATTGACGCGGATCAAATTCGCGCGCGAATGGCGGTCAGCGTGGACGATGGCGCGCGGGATGCTACACTTCGGAATTCTTTGCAGGTGGGGCCTTTCAGGACATGAGACGTTGTTTGTGCCGCTCTATCGCGGCAGCAGTGCTGTGGGTTGCGTTCACGCCCGCGGCCGGTGCCGAGTCGCTTGCGGCGACCGTCGAGCAATGGGGCCTGCTCGGCTCATGGGCGGTCGATTGCGCCGGCCGGCCCGACCGCGAGAAGGGCGCGCTCTTGACTTACGAGATCCGGAAGGACGGAAGGGTGATGTACCGGCGCAATTTCGGCGAGGCCAAGGACGAAAACGAAGTGGTATCGGCGATGGTCAACCCCGACGGCCTGCTCAATGTGATGGTGTACTTCCCCTTGCTGCAGCAGACGCGCGAGTTCGGTCTGCTACTCTCGAAGCAAGGCAGCTTGCGCGCAATCTACAATCGCAGTGAGCGCGGCGAGTACACGATCAGGGACGGCAAATACGTCGCGACCGGCGCGCCAACACCTTCACAACAGCGCTGCGATTAACCCACCTGAACAGGCGTTCAGAAATCTCCTGCGATTCCTCCGGAACGTTCCCGCGAATGCGCCGTTTAGATTTGCATTCCATTGGAGGAGGACATCATGAAGAAGATTGGTTATGTGCTTGCCGCTGTCGGCGCGCTCGCGGTTGCAATGCCGACGCTCGCCAGCGCGGAGACGGTAGTGATCAAGCGCGGTGGTCATCATCACGGCATGTATGGCGCCCGCGCCGAATACGGCATGCATCGCGATCACGGCTGGCATCGCGGCTGGCGCCATCGCGACCGCGTCGTCGTGATCAAGCGTGGTCACCGTCATCATTGGGACTAATGCGCAACGCAATATGGAAATGGCCCTTCACGGGGCCATTTTCTTTGCGTGCCTTCTTCCTTCTCCCCTTGTGGGAGAAGGTGGCGCGAAGCGCCGGATGAGAGGTATCCCTCCGCGAATTCAAACTGACAAATGTGCGCGCGGAGAGAGACCCCGCACCCGTCTCGCCGCTGCGCGGCGAGCCACCCTCTCCCACAAGGGGAGAGGGTCCGGCGGTGCGGCCCAGCGTCGACTCTCAGTCCCATGCCGGTGCGAAGCCGGGATTGACGCAGCGCCTGTCCTTCGGCAGCGCGGCGATCTTGTTGCGGTCGGCATCGTCGAGCGTGATCTTCAGCGCGTCGAGATTGGCCTGCTGGCTCTCTCGGCGCGAGGCTTTCGGGATCGCGGCCACACCGTCCTGGTCCAGCAGCCATTTCAGCGCGACCTGCGCCGCAGTTGCATTATGCTTGACGCCGATCTCGGCCAGCACCTCATCTGACGCGATGCGTCCCTGCGCCAGCGGGCAATAGGCGACCAGCGGGATCGACTTGGCGTTGAGATAGGCCAGCACCTTCGATTGATCGAGCAGGGCGTGGTATTCGATCTGATTGCATGCGATCGGCGCCTTGATGTCCTCGACCGCGATCTTCAGCAGCGCCGTGGTGAAGTTGGCGACGCCGATCGCCCGCGTCCGCCCCTCCTGCTTCAGCGTCATCAAGGTCTCGAACACAGCACCCCAGTTCGCCGCCTTGGACGGCCAGTGCACGAGATAGAGGTCGACATGGTCAAGCCTGAGCTTGGTCAGGCTGGCGTCGAAAGAGCGGCGGATGGCGTCGGGGCTGAGGTTCTCGTGCCAGACTTTCGTCGTGACGTGCAGCTCGCCCCGCGGCAGCCGGGCCGCGGCGAGCGCCGCGCCGATCGGTTCTTCGTTGCCGTACATCTCGGCGGTATCGATATGGCGATAGCCGATCGACAGTGCGCTCTCGACCGCCGCGCGGCAGGTATCGCCCTGCATGCGGAAGGTCCCGAGGCCGAGCTTGGGCATGCTGATGCCCTGTGTCTTGAGATTATCCATGAACAAGTTCCTGACATCGTTCGGCCCGCCGGAGGCCAGCAGCGATGCTGCGTGAGCAGACTCTTCGGGGATGGAAAAGAGGTGGCGGGAGCGGACAGCATAGTGCGGCAGACGCACGGCGGCCAATCAAGATCGGGTTAGGTGCTTCCTCACCGTCCCCCGGCTTACGGTTTCTTGACCGCGGGCCTACGGTTTTGCAACGTGCCGGATGACGGCTCGGAGCTGACCTAGTGCTTCCAGTTGCAGATGCCGCCGCTGCGGCACGGCCAGGTCTGGATCCGGGTGTCCATCGCCTGCGCGTCGAGCGGATTGCCGTGGCGATGCGCGAGCTTGGTGCGTGCCGCGCCGCGTGGCTGCGCGGGCTTGACGTGCGCGACCTTCGGCTCCGACACGCGCACGCGTTCGGCGGCGACCTTCTTCGGCACGTCGACCGGCTCGGCGCGCGCCTGCGCCTCGTTGCCACCGCGCGCCTCCAGCGCGACAGGCGCGAACCGGGTTTCGGGCCCGAGCCGCTTGGGCGACAACACCGCCTTCGAAAGATCGAGGCCGAGATAGTCGTCGGGCTTGTAGTCGTCAGCGCGCGCGACGCCGCCCCATGCGAGCACGAGGGCAACGGCCATTGCAAAAGGAGCGCTCTTCAGAATCACGGACGCCTCCTGAAATTGATTGTTAAGAGGTAATTTACCTCTATTTAGGAGGCGTCGCGCGCAATTCCAGCGGTCAGCTGCCGCCGTCGTTAAGAAGTTTGGCGGTGTCAGGCGACCTTTCGCGGTGCACCCGTCTCTTCAAGAAACCCCATTAGACGGGTACGGATGATGGTTTCCGCCTCAGCCATGATCCTGTCGACGAGTTCCTTGCAGGTGGGGATGTCGTGGATGAGGCCTGCGACCATTCCGCAGCTCCAGGCGCCGGCGTCCATCTGCCCGTCCAGCATGATCCTGGGATAGACGCCCGCGACCTGGTCGTGGATGTCGTCGATCTTCAGCTTGTCGCCCTTCTCGCGTTCAATCTCGAGCAGGCGGTCGACATTGGCGTTCTTCAGCACGCGCTCGGTGTTGCGCAGGCTCCGCATGATGAGGCGGGTGTCGAGCTCGGTCGCGGCGACCAGCGCGTTCTTGACGTTCTGATGCACCGGCGCTTCGCTGGTGGCGATGAAGCGCGTGCCCATGTTCATGCCGGCCGCCCCCAGCGACAGCGCCGCGACGAGGCTGCGGCCGTCGGCCATGCCGCCGGATGCGACGAACGGAATCTTCAATTCCTCCGCCGCGCGCGGCAGCAGAATCATGTTGGGAATGTCGTCCTCGCCGGGATGGCCGCCGCACTCAAAGCCGTCGACGCTGACCGCGTCGCATCCGATGCGCTCGGCCTTCAAGGAGTGGCGCACCGAGGTGCATTTGTGGATGACCTTGATCCCGGCAGCTTTCAGCGCCGGCATGTAGGCTTCCGGGCTGCGGCCCGCGGTCTCCACGGACTTGATGCCGCCTTCGACAATGGCGGCGATGTATTCCGGATAAGGCGGCGCGGCGAAGGTCGGCAGGAAAGTGAGGTTCACGCCGAACGGCTTGTCGGTCATGTCGCGACAGCGTGCGATCTCTTTTGCCAGCAGCTCCGGCGTCTTCTGCGTGAGACCGGTGATGATGCCGAGCCCGCCGGCATTGGAGACGGCAGCCGCCAGCTCGGCAAAGCCGACGAAATGCATGCCGCCCTGGATGATGGGGTGCTCAATGCCGAACAGTTCGGTGATCGCGGTCTTCACTTAAACTACCTCCCGGGCTCTTGCTTGACGTTCGGACCAGTCTAGCCAGACTTTTGCCCCGCGGTCACCCTTTCTCTCCGAACGGCCATTGGCTCAATGCCCCCGCGCGGGAGCGCCCAGCTTGATCGGGCGCAGCACCGCGGCCGTCGGGATCATCAGCACCGCGATGATCGCGAGCGTCCAGAACACGTCGATATAAGCGAGCAAATCAACCTGATGCTGCAAGGTGCGGCCGACCCAGGCGACCGCCTGCGAGGCTGCATCACTCGCGTTCGAGCCCTGAGCCTGGAAGAAGCGGGTCATCGTCTCGATGGTCTGCTGATAGCCGAGGTCCGATGGCGCGGCGTGCTCGATCAGGCGGCTCTGGTGGAATTGCTGGCGCTGCGCCAGAATTGTTTGCGCCAGCGCGACGCCCATGGAGCCGCCGATATTGCGGGCGACGTTGATCAGCGCCGACGCCTGGTTGGTCTTGTCGGGCGGCACACCGTCATAGGACGCGGTCGTGACCGGCAGGAACAGGAAAGGAAGACCGAGCGCGAGGAAGATCCGCGACATCGCGGCATAGCCGTAGGTGATATCGCCGGTAAGGCCCGTGAGATGCCACATCGAGAAGGCGACGATGGCGGCACCGAACATGATGAGATATTTCGGCTGCACGCTGCTGACGAGGCGGCCGACCACTGGCATCAGCACCAGGGTCGCGACGCCGCCGGGCGACAAAGCGAGACCGGCCAGCATGGCGGTGTAGTTCAAATCGCTCTGGAGCAGTTGCGGCAAAAGCTGTGTCGTCGAGATCAGCACCGCGCCGGTCGCAAGCATGACCAGGAAGCAGGCGGCGAACTGGCGACGGCCCAGCAGGCGGAGATCGACGATGGGATCCTCCCGCGTCAGCTCCCACGGGATCAGCGCAAGCAGTGACATGGCCGAAAGTACCGCGAAGAACACGATCATGTTCGAGCCGAACCAGTCGTTGCGCTGGCCCTCGTCCAGCACGTATTCGAGCGAGCCGAGCCCGATCGCGACCAGCAGGAAGCCGACATAGTCGACGCGCAGGCCCTTGCTCAGCAGCTTCTCCCTCTCCTCCTCCGCGCCCGAGGGCTCCTTGACCAGCGTGCCGACCAGGAACAGCGACAGCAATCCCATGGGGACGTTGATCAGGAACACCCAGTGCCAGGTGTAGGTGTCGGTGATCCAGCCGCCGAGCGTCGGACCGACCACGGGCGCGACCACGACCGCGACGCCATAGATCGCGAAGGCCTGGCCGCGCTTGTGCGGCGGGAAGGAGTCGGCGAGGATCGCCTGCTCGCTGGTCGCCATGCCGCCGCCACCAAGGCCCTGAAGGATTCGGAACAGCACCAGCGCCTGCAGATTCCAGGCGAAGCCGCACAAAAGCGAGGAGACCGTGAAGATCGCAACGCAGATCATGTAGAAGCGCTTGCGGCCGATCACGGTCGACAGCCAGCCCGAGATCGACAGCACGATGGCGTTGGCGACGAGATAGCTGGTGATGACGTAGGTGCTCTCGTCGATGCCGACGGCAAGCCCACCGGCGATGTGGCGCAAGGCAACGTTGGCAATGGTGGTGTCGAGCACCTCCATGAAGGTCGCGATCGAGACGACGAACGCGATGAGATAAGGATTATGACCGCCCGCCGCCGAGCGCTCCGGCGACCAGCCGCCCGCGGATGCACTGCCCTGCGCCGTGTCGGTCATCGCACCCTGGTCCAGGGCACGACCGACATGCCGGGACCAACGGGCAGATCGGCCGGCCAGCTGTCGACCACGATCTTCACCGGCACGCGCTGCACCACCTTGACGTAATTTCCGGTGGCGTTCTCCGCCGGCAACAGGCTGAACGCGGTGCCGGAGCCCGGCTGCACGGAGTCGACATGGCCGGTGAGCTTGCGCGCGGGATAGGCATCGATGCGGATCTCGACCGGCTGACCCGGCCGCATGTCGTTGAGCTGCGTCTCCTTGTAGTTGGCGACGATCCAGACCTCGTCAGGCACGAACATCATCAGGCTCTGTCCGGCTGTCACGAAAGTGCCCTTGGCGCCGCTGAGCTTGACGACGCGGCCGGACTGCGCCGCAACCACGCTGGTATATTGCAGGTTCAGCTTGGCCTGATCGAGCTGCGCCTGCGACTGCTGGAGCTGCGCCCGGGCGCCCTCGAGCTGCGCCTGCAGCGTCTTGATGCCGACCTGCGCGGCCGTCACAGCGGTCTTCGCGCGTTCCGTGTTGGCCTGCTGCGCCTGAAGATCGGAGCGGGTCTGCTGCTGGCGCTGCACGGTGCCGGCCCCCTTCTCGACCAGATCCTGGGCGCGCGCGAATTCCTCCTGCGAGAACTGAAGCTGGGCCTGGGCCTGTTCGAGCTGCGCCTCCGCCTGCTTGATCTGCTCCTGCTGGGAGACGATCTGCGCCTCGACATTGGCGATGTTCGCCCTGGCGACCGCGACCTGCGCATTGGCCTGATCGATGGCGATGCGATAGTCGCGCTCGTCGATCTTGGCGAGAAGGTCCCCGGCTTTGACATGCTGGTTGTCCGTCACGGGTATGTCGGTCACGTAGCCGCCAACCTTGGAGGCCACGGAAAAGCTGCGCGCGGCGACGAAGGCATCGTCGGTGGATTCATAGTGGCGCACCTGGAGCCAATAGAGCACTCCGCCGATAAGGGCCGCGAGCAAGACGATGGTGCCAACGCTTGCTAGCAACCAATGCTCGCGAATCCGCTCTCGCAGCGACGGCGCCTTGGCCGGCTTCGAGTCCGTGGCGTCACGGGCCTGATCAGGAGATATCTTCGGAGCTTCCTTCGCCCTGTGCGGCTGCTCCGCGGACGGTCCACGCTCCCGTGTTTGAGCATCCACGGTGAACACCTTTCTCGGGGATCAAACTGGCGGCAGAGCCGCCAAGGCCGGCACACGCGCCGCGAGCCCAACTGCAACTCCTGATCATGGTTCCGCTTGTTGCGAGCACCATCGCGTTCGTGAACGCCTGCCCAAAAAGCGAGCGCGGCACACTGGGTGCCGCGCCCGCCTCGATATCTCATGGGAAGCGTACCCGGTCTCAGTGCGTCTTCGTCGCGTGCCATTTCTCGAGATCGGGTTTCACCTCGTCCGATCCCTGCTCCTTTTCCGGAGTGCCCTTCCAGGGCTTGTCCGTCTGCTTGTGCGAACCCCAGTCGCTCTGCTGCCGGGGATCGTCGTTAGGCCGTTCCTTGCTCATCGAGCTTCCTTTCGGTGGAAACGCTTACGCGAAGGGGACACCGTAATAGGAGTTGATCCCGCGAACCGCGGCGTCATCACCCCAGTTCCAATCACTCCGTTCGCCGTATTTGGGCGCGCCTTCCAGTTCCTTGGTGGTGATGCCGGTGACGTAACCGCCGAGCTCCGTGTCGTATTTCAGCGACTGCCACGGCAGCGGATAGTGGTCGTTGCCGAGGCCCAGAAATCCGCCGAAGCCGAGCACGGCGTAGGACACCCTGCCGCTGATCTTGTCGATCATCACGCGTTCGATCGAGCCGATTTTGTTGCGATCGGCACCGTAGACCGATGTTCCCTCGACCTTGTCGCTGCCGATCAACCGACCCATCTCGTTTTGGTCCAGTTCACCCTGATTCAACATCTCAATTCTCCACTCAGCCAGTTGTGGAGACAACCCGAAGAGGTGCGCGATCGTTCCGGCATGTTCCGTCAGACTTGAGGAACATCGCCGGAAACGGGCGGTTCTCTCAACTTCAAATCCCGGAAACCAAATACCGGAAAACGAAGGGCCGCCTTGATGTCCCAGACCGTCTCCGACTTCATCGTTCAACGTCTGCATCAATGGGGCGTGCGCCACCTCTTTGGCTATCCTGGCGATGGCATCAACGGCGTGTTCGGAGCCCTTCAGCGTGCTGAGGGCAAGATCGGCTTTGTTCAGACCCGGCATGAGGAGATGGCCGCTTTCATGGCGAGCGCCTATGCGAAGTTCTCTGGCCAACTCGGGGTCTGTATCGCAACTTCGGGCCCCGGCGCCTCGCATCTGATCACCGGGCTCTACGATGCCCTGCTGGATCACCAGCCCGTGCTCGCGATCGTCGGCCAGCAGGCACGCAATGCGCTGGGCGGGCAATATCAGCAGGAACTCGATCTCGTCTCGATGTTCAAGGATGTGGCTGGCGCCTACGTCATGCAGGCCTCCTCGCCGGCGCAGATCCGGCATCTGATCGATCGATCGATCCGGATCGCGCTGGCCCGGCGGACGCCAACGGTGATCATCCTGCCCAACGATATCCAGGAGGAGCCCTACGAGGACCCGCCGCGCGCTCACGGCACTCTGCACTCCGGCATTGGCTATAGCGCGCCAAGCATCAAGCCTCGTGACGCTGACCTCGACCGTGCCGCCGAGGTGCTCAATGCCGGCAAGAAGGTCGCGATGCTCATCGGCGCCGGCGCGCTCCACGCCACCGAGGAGGTGATCGCGGTCGCCGACCGCTTGTCCGCCGGCTGCGCCAAGGCGCTGCTCGGCAAGGCGGCGCTCCCCGACGATCTGCCGTGGGTCACCGGCTCGATCGGCCTGCTCGGCACCGAACCCAGCTACAACATGATGATGGAATGCGACACGCTGCTGATGGTCGGCTCCGCCTTTCCGTATGCCGAATTCCTGCCGAAGGAAGGCGCGGCGCGCGGCGTGCAGATCGACATCGACGCCGGCATGATGTCGATCCGCTTTCCCATGGAGGTCGGCCTCGTCGGCGATGCCGCCGAGACGCTGCGCGCCCTGCTGCCGCGACTGAAACCCAAGAGCGATGGCGCCTGGCGCCAGGGTATCCAGGACGACGTCGCGAAATGGTGGAAGACGCTCGATGATCGGGCACATCAGCCCGCAGCACCGGTCAATCCGCAGCTCGTCGCCTGGGAGCTGTCTCCGCGCCTGCCCGACCGCGCCATCGTCACCAGCGATTCCGGCTCCTGCGCCAACTGGTTCGCGCGCGACCTGAAAATGCGCCGCGGCATGACGGCCTCGCTCTCAGGCGGGCTCGCCTCGATGGGTGCCGCGGTGCCCTATGCGCTCGCCGCGAAATACGCCCATTCCGACCGCCCGGTGATCGCACTCGTCGGCGACGGCGCGATGCAGATGAACAACATGGCCGAGCTGATCACCGCCGCCAAGTATTGGCGCGACTGGAAGGATCCGCGCTTCATCGTCTGCGTCTTCAACAACGAAGACCTCAACCAGGTGACCTGGGAGCAGCGCGTCATCAACGGCGATCCGAAATTCGAGGCGTCGCAGCGCATACCAAACGTGTCCTATTCGCGCTTTGCCGAACTGATCGGCCTCTCCGGCATCTATGTCGACAGCCCGCGGCTGCTGGGCTCGGCCTGGGAGCAGGCGCTGGCGAGCGAGATGCCGGTGGTGCTGGAGGTGAAGACCGATCCCGAAGTGCCGCCGCTGCCGCCGCACATCACCTTGCAGCAGGCCAAGAACTTCTCGCTTGCGCTGCTGAAGGGCGATCCCAACGAGAGCGGAGTGATCAAGGGGGCGGCGCGGCAGGTGCTGGAAAAGATCCTACCTGGAAACGAATGAGGTGAAGCATGAGCGATTTCCGCGATATCCAGCACGGCGTCAACGATCCCGTGGATGGCCTCGACGTGAAGCGGCAGATCAACGACAACCGGACGCCGCATGAACGGGCACAACGCCATGCAGACGTGCGTGCCGAGGCCACTGCCACGCCGAGCGAGCCGTTTCTGCCCGAACGGCTTCGGCGCAAGCCTACCGATCCAATCAACCCGCGGAGCGGGCGGAGACCGACGGACTAGCCGTTAGGAACTCCGGCCGCTGCAGTGTGTTGGTGGGCGCAACGTCGCGCGGCGAGAGGCTGCGCGCCCATTCGGAGGGATCGGACCATGAAACGAATGATTATCGCAGCTGCTTGCGTGCTGCTCGCAGGCCCCGCACTCGCCCAGTCGCTCGGCGAGAAAACCGGCGTCAACTCGGCGCTCGGCGTCGCGCCCGCCACTGCCGACTTCGTCAAGGAAGTCGCCATCAGCGATATGTTCGAGATCGAGTCGAGCAAGCTCGCCGAGCAGAAAGGCAACGCGCAGGAGAAGACCTTTGCGCAACAGATGGTGACCGACCACACCAAGACCAGCAGCGAACTTAAGGGCCTTGTCAGCGGCGGCAAGGTGCAGGCGACCCTGCCGACAGCACTCGACAGCTCGCATCAGAGCAAACTCGACAAGCTCAAGAGCGCGAATGGCAAGGACTTCAGTTCGGATTACAATTCGTACCAGGTCAGCGCCCATGAGGACGCGGTCTCGCTGTTCGAGCGTTACGCCAAGGGCGGCGACAATTCCGACCTGAAGGATTGGGCCGGCAAGACGCTGCCGGCGCTCAAGCACCATCTCGACATGGCCAAGGAGCTCGGCAAGGCGCCGAGCGTCGGTCAGACCAAGTAAACATCTTACGAGGACGCCGGCCCTACCGGCGTCCTCTCGTTTTGCAACGATGCCTGTCTCCGCGCAGTGAGATCGAAGATCGCGGAGATCGTCATGACACATCACGACAAGACTTCAGTATCCCGCCGGCACGTCGTCCAAGCGGCGAGCGCAACGCTCGCTGCTGCTTCGCTGGCCTCTTCGACAGCGGAGGCATGACGCCGCTCGGCCGTTCCGGCCAGCCCGCCGAACTGGCCTCGATTTATGTGCAGCGTGCCGCGGCCGACGCGAGCAATGCGACCGGCTAGGTGTATGGGTCCGCTGGTGGATCGGGACAGCCGTAGTCGGCGCGGCAGACTTATGCCACGAGGCAGAGCCCAGGAACCTTCTTTGTCTCCGGGCTTTACAAAACTGTCATGAAGGACATCACGCTTGCAGACCGATGGCATTAGTAGAGGTTAAACCTAGCCGGATCGACACCGCGATCGCGGATACGATCGCTGATCACACCAATTCAGGCATCGAGCACACGGCGCAGACATTGACCTGGGCTGCCGACGAGCACGTGCTGCTCGCGCTGGCCGCGGCAGGGTGGCTCTACACTCATATTTGGCAGCCCCAACAGCGCCCCGTTGCAAATCACGTTCTGGCCGTGTCGCTGGCGACTGCCGTCCTCCCGCATGTCCTGAAATCCATATTCGATCAGACCAGGCCAGACCGGCTGACCATACGCGGACACCGACATGGAGTACCCATCTCAGGACAGGCGCGCGACGCCTTCCCGTCCGGTCACGCGGTCCATATGGGCGCACTTGCCTCGGCGGCGGGCCTGCTGCCAAAAACGCCGCGTCGGTTGGTGCGTGCGATTGCGGTCGCACTTTCGCTGACACGGATTGCGGTACTCGCGCATTGGGCAAGCGACGTCGTCGCAGGCTTTGCGCTGGGCGCGGCCGTAGAGAGACTCTTGCGGCCATGGACACTGACGCAATCGTTGCGCAAGCAGCTCACTTGGCGGAAACGGCCATGACCGAATATGTCGTGCGCTTCATCGCCGGTGGCATCATCGTCTCCGCTTTTGCGATCTTGGGCGATATGCTCAAACCCAAAAGCTTTGCGGGGTTGCTCGGCGCAGCACCGTCAGTTGCACTGGCGACGCTCGGCATCGCCGTCGTCCAGCACGGCCCGCAATACGCCGCGGCAGAAAGCTGGACGATGATCTATGGCGCGGTCGCGCTCGGCTGCTACAGCGTCGTCGTCTGCCATCTGCTGATCAGATACTGTGTGTCCGCGCTGCCGGCGACCGTCCTTGCTGGTATCGTGTGGCTTGCGGTCGCCTTCGGCCTGCTCGCCGGCTTTGGAGGTGCGGCCTGATGCCGGTCAAGCTGTCGCTCTCCGCGCTGAAGCAGACGCGCTGGTACGAATACGGCATTCGTTTCCTGCTCGGTGGCCTGGCGACCGTGCTCACGGGGGTTCTGGGAGCGCGCTTCGGTGTTTCCGTCGGCGGACTTTTCCTTGCGCTTCCCGCCATCTTCTGCGCGAGCGCAACGCTGGTCGAAAGCCATGAACGCCGCACCAAGGAGAAGGCCGGCCTCAGCGGCACGCGCCGCGGACAAGAGGCCGCCGGGCTCGACGCGGCTGGTGCCGCCTGGGGAAGCATCGGTCTCCTGGCATTCGCCGCCGTCTTTCATGTTACCGTGGCCGCAAGCGTTCCGGGCGCTTTCGCCGCCGCGTTGATAGCTTGGGCCGTGGTTTCGGTATTGGCCTGGGGGCTCAGGCGCAAGCTGCGCATCGTCTCCCGCAAACCGCACCGGTCAGCCCATTCGCCATCAGCAAAGGGTTCTCCCCTTACGAAGCGTTAGCCCGCTTTGGCATGCATTGACGGCTGCAATCTCGGCGGTTGAAGGCCCGGGCTGTTGGCCCAGCGCTCGACCTGCTCGATGACCTTCCGGTGGCTGGGGCGCACCGGCCTGGGTGCTTCGCTCTCTTCGACATGTGTGCGGGGCAATCTGACTTCGTTCGTCATGACGTCTCTCCCATTTGCCGGGAGTATACACCTGTCAAAGGATCTTTGCATCACATAAGTTATTGATTTCATTATATTTCTGGCTAACTTGGCGTCATAGCCGCATCTTGTGGAACCGCGGCCGAATGAGTTCGTTGAGTAAACTACTCAACTTGCTCATTTTGGGTGATTGATCATGAACGACCTTCGCGCCGAGCGGCTCCAGGTCATGCTGTCACCGGAAGAACTGGCCGCGGTGGACGACTTCCGGTTCAAACATCGCATGCCGACGCGAGCCGCGGCCGTGCGCGAGCTCCTGAAGCTCGGACTGGCCACCGCCGCAGTCGATGCAGGGGCGAATGTCAAATCGAGCAGGTTCGGAGTTTTCGGGCGCGGCCCGGACGGCCATACGCAACCGCATCCCGAGCGCGGCTCCGAGGATTAGTCCAGCCTGATGCTCAAGCAAACGGCCCCGGCACGGGGTGCCAGGGCCGTCCTTGGAGATTACTTCCGGATCACCGGGGGCATGACAACCGGAAGCAATCCCTCGACTCTTCGCGTGCGAATTCGTTCCTGAAGGAATTAGCCGCTCGGCGCGTCGCCGGAATCATCGGGCGCCATGCCGGAACCGGGCGTCTTGCTGTTGTCGTTCAGCTTGGGATCGCGCGTGGCCTCACGAGAGGGCGAGCCCTTTGGCTCCGACTTGTGCACGGTCTGCGCACGCTGCTTGTCCCGCGGCTGCTGTTCACCGCGCTGATCTCTGATGATGCCTTGGTCGGAATGGGCCATGATAGCTCTCGCCTCTTTGCTGTCTCGAAGCGCTTACGCGCCGGAGCGTCGAAGGTTCCGACCCGCGAGATCAGACTGCTAACTGTGCGCTGAGTGCACCGGGGTCGATGCATTTTCGTGATGCACCTGCCGCACTGTCGTCACGGTGGCGAACGCGACCGACACGCCAAAGGCGAGGATGAGCGAAAGAAGAGCCAGACGTGGAGCCATTGCAAAAACCTCCTGAAATAGGAAATCAACGCGATCGACTGTTACGAATGATCCTGCTTGTTGTCCGTGCGCAGTCTCACACGCAGATCCACGAACACGACAGAATTACGCATCCTGCTTTTGAGGCCTGCGCGTTGGAACGGGCGGCACCTCGCCGTCTAGCCAATCCTGCTCGTCGGCAAGTGCCGTCCACGCATTCGCCATGCGCAGAAAACGATTGTGTGCCGGCTGTGCTTCGGCCCTCTCGGCGAGCTGGAGGCAGTTGTCGGCGTTATCCCTGAAGATCTCGGACTGTTTCATCAACATGAATTGGGGACGGAACCGACGCGTCGCAACCGCCCTTACCGGATCGTAACATCTGCGGAACTTTCGACCGCCGTCCGCCATTGGACGTCCATGCGGATTCTTCTCGCGATGGTTTTGGCGTTCATCAGCACTGCACCGCTTGCCGACAGCACCGGAGAGCGACGGCCGACCGGCCGCACGCCGACCGCAACCGAGACCATCAGCGACCTCTACACTTTCAGCCGCTTTCAGCAGGGCTTGCTGGAGAGCACCGACCTGAAGGGCAATGCCGAGGTCAAGAACCTCGCCGCCCTGCGCGCCGAAGAAGCAGCCCGGCGCGACAAGGCCCTGAAACCGATTCAGGAGACGATCGGCACCGAACCGCGCGTCGCCAAGACGACCTCGGCGAGCGCGAGCCTGGTCGAGCCCGAAACTTCGGACGGACCGACTTTCGTCAGAAGCTTCTATGCCGCGCAGATTCCCGAGTATGAATCGGTGATCGACCTGCTCGAGCGCTATCTGAAGGCGCCCGACAATGCCGCGCTTGCAACATTCGCGCGCGAGCAGCTCCCGCTGTTGCGCTCACAGGTCAAAGACGCCGAGCGCACCATGGCAGACAAGTAGCCGTTTATTTATTGCTCGGATGACTTTGCTGGCTCTCCGGCCGCACGGTGCGGTCGCTCTCCGGCATCCGGTCCCGGCCGGCATCCCCATTGTCATCCTTGCCGCCCGAAGTCGAGGTGCCGCTACCGCTGGGATTAGACCGGGTCGACGCACCCGTAGTTGGTGTGTCCGCGCGTGGGGTGGCGGAGCTTGCGGCGGGGTCGCCGGTCACCGCACCACGGCCGCTGGGCGCGCCGCCTTGTGCGAACGCCGATCCAGCCAACAACATCACGGTGCCGATCACGGCAAATCCTGCTTTCATGTGCGCTCTCCCTGTATTCGAGGCTAACAGCAGGACCAGCGGTCCGTTCCGGAAGCGATGACCGAGGCCCGAAACGGGCCCCCAAGGTGTCTTCCCTCGGCAGAAATCTGGAACCCAATGGAACCATTCCGAGGTATCGCTATTATGTTAATCGGGCTGAGCAAAGCAGGTTCCACGTCCTGGCGCCATAACGTTGGCGCTTGATTTCGAATTTGGCTGACGCTCTATTTTGACAATCCGCGTCTTGCCTGGGAATCGGCTGACGCCTGCGGGGGACAAATTATGAGCGACCTCGATCCCGGATCTGCATCACGTTCCGGTCGTCGCGTTCCAAAGCCAAAAACCAACGGCATGTCGGAGCCCGATTCCCGGGCAGAATTGCTGCTCGCCCTGCAGGCCATGCGCAACGGCGATTTCTCCGTGCGCATGAGCGGCGACTATCTCGGCATCGACGGCAAGCTCGCCGACACTTTCAACGACATCATCGCCGCCAATCAGCGCATGGCGCAGCAGCTCGAGCTGGTCGGCCAGGTGGTGGGCCGCGAGGGCAAGACCCGCCAGCGCGTGAAGTTTGGGCTGGCCTCCGGCTCCTGGGCCGACATGGAAGGCTCGGTCAATACGCTGATCGACGATTTGCTGTGGCCGACGCGCGAGGTGACGCGCGCGGTCGCAGCCGTGGCGCAGGGCGACCTGCTCCAGACCGTCAAGCTCGACGTCGATGGACGCCCCCTGCGCGGCGAATTCCTGCAGTCGGCGACCATCGTCAACACCATGATCAAGCAGCTCGGCGTGTTCACCTCCGAGGTGACGCGCGTGGCGCGCGAGGTCGGCACCGAAGGCAAGCTCGGCGGCCAGGCCCAGGTGCCTGAGGTGACCGGCGTCTGGAAGGATCTGACCGAGAGCGTCAACTCGATGGCGAACAACCTGACCAACCAGGTTCGCAACATCGCCGAGGTGACGATCGCAGTTGCGAACGGCGACCTCTCGAAGAAGATCACGGTCGACGTCCGCGGCGAGATCCTTCAGCTCAAGGAAGCCATCAACACGATGGTGGACCAGCTCCGCTCCTTTGCGTCGGAAGTGACGCGCGTGGCGCGCGAGGTCGGCACCGACGGCAAGCTTGGCGGCCAAGCCATCGTGCCAGGCGTCGCCGGCACCTGGAAGGATCTCACCGACAGCGTCAACGCGATGTGCGGCAATCTCACCGCACAGGTGCGCAACATCGCCAACGTCACCACCGCCGTGGCCCGCGGCGACCTGTCGCGCAAGATCACGGTGGACGTGCGCGGCGAAATCCTGGAGCTGAAGGACACCATCAACACCATGGTGGACCAGCTCAACTCGTTCGCCTCGGAAGTGACGCGCGTCGCGCGCGAGGTCGGCACCGAAGGCAAGCTCGGCGGCCAGGCCCAGGTGCCGGGCGTCGCCGGTACCTGGAAGGACCTCACCGACAACGTCAACTTCATGGCGTCGAACCTCACCGCGCAGGTCCGCAACATCGCCGACGTTGCCACCGCCATCGCGAGCGGCGACCTCTCCAAGAAGATCACGGTGAACGTCTCGGGCGAAATCCTTCAGTTGAAGGAAACGCTCAACACGATGGTCGACCAGCTCAACGCCTTCGCCGGCGAAGTCACGCGCGTCGCGCGCGAGGTCGGCACCGAGGGCCGGCTCGGCGGCCAGGCCAACGTGCTCGGCGTCGCCGGCACCTGGAAGGACTTGACCGAGAGCGTCAACTCGATGGCCTCGAACCTCACCGCGCAGGTCCGTAACATCGCCGAGGTGACGACCGCGGTCGCGGGCGGCGATTTGTCGAAAAAGATCACCGTCGATGTCCGCGGCGAGATCCTCGAGCTGAAAGACACCATCAACACCATGGTGGACCAGCTCAACGCCTTTGCCGGCGAAGTCACGCGCGTTGCCCGCGAGGTCGGCACCGAAGGCAAACTCGGCGGCCAGGCCCAGGTGCGCGGCGTCGCCGGCACCTGGAAGGATCTCACCGACAGCGTCAACTCGATGGCCTCGAACCTGACCGGCCAGGTCCGCAACATCGCCGAAGTCGCGACCGCGGTGGCCAAGGGCGATTTGTCGAAGAAGATTACCGTCAACGTGTCAGGCGAAATCCTTCAGCTGAAGGAAACGCTCAACACCATGGTGGACCAGCTCAACGCCTTCGCCGGCGAAGTCACGCGCGTCGCGCGCGAAGTCGGCACCGAAGGCAAGCTCGGCGGCCAGGCCGAAGTCCCCGGCGTCGCCGGCACCTGGAAGGACCTCACCGACAGCGTCAACTCGATGGCGGGCAACCTCACCGCCCAGGTCCGCAACATCGCCGAAGTTGCGACCGCGATCGCCGGCGGCGACTTGTCGCGCAAGATCACCGTGGACGTGCGCGGCGAGATCCTTCAGCTCAAGGACACGCTGAACACGATGGTCGACCAGCTCAACCGCTTCGCGGGCGAGGTGACGCGCGTGGCGCGCGAGGTCGGCACTGAAGGTCGGCTCGGCGGCCAGGCCAACGTGCCCGGCGTCGCCGGCACCTGGAAAGACCTCACCGACAGCGTCAACTCGATGGCGGGCAACCTCACCGCCCAGGTCCGCAATATCGCC
The DNA here is from genome assembly GCF_055811315.1 of Bradyrhizobium sp. MI1.4. NCBI lineage: Bacteria > Pseudomonadati > Pseudomonadota > Alphaproteobacteria > Hyphomicrobiales > Nitrobacteraceae > Bradyrhizobium > Bradyrhizobium sp. MI1.4. The sequence goes on from NZ_JBVVPP010000024.1 coordinate 69,224, forward strand.
GAAGTCACCACTGCCGTGGCGCGCGGCGACCTCTCGCGCAAGATCACCGTCGACGTCCGTGGCGAGATTTTGGAGCTGAAGAATACCATCAACACCATGGTGGACCAGCTCAACGGCTTTGCCGGTGAAGTGACGCGCGTCGCGCGCGAAGTCGGCACCGAAGGCAAGCTCGGCGGCCAGGCCGAGGTGCCCGGCGTTGCCGGCACCTGGAAGGATCTCACCGACAACGTCAACTTCATGGCCTCGAACCTCACGGCGCAGGTCCGCAACATCGCCGAGGTCGCGACCGCGATCGCCGGCGGCGACCTGTCGAAGAAGATCACGGTGGACGTGCGCGGCGAAATTCTGCTGCTCAAGGACACCTTGAACACCATGGTCGAGCAGCTCCGCTCCTTCGCCGCCGAAGTGACGCGCGTCGCGCGCGAGGTCGGCACCGAGGGCCGGCTCGGCGGCCAGGCCGTCGTGCCCGGCGTCGGCGGCACCTGGAAGGACCTCACCGACAACGTCAACCTGCTGGCCGCGAACCTCACCACCCAGGTCCGCAACATCGCCGAAGTCACCACCGCCGTCGCGCGCGGCGACCTGTCGCGCAAGATCACCGTCGACGTGAAGGGCGAAATTCTCGAGCTCAAGAACACCATCAACACCATGGTGGACCAGCTCAATGCCTTCGCCGGCGAAGTCACGCGCGTTGCCCGCGAGGTCGGCACCGAAGGCGAACTCGGTGGCCAGGCCCAGGTGCCCGGCGTCGCCGGCACCTGGAAGGATCTCACCGACACGGTCAACTTCATGGCGGCGAACCTGACCGAGCAGGTCCGCGGCATCGTCAAGGTGGTGACCGCGGTCGCCAACGGCGATCTCAAGCAGAACCTCACCGTGAAATCGAAGGGCGAGGTCGCGGCGCTCGCCGACACCATCAACAACATGACCGAGACGCTCGCGACTTTCGCCGACCAGGTGACGTCGGTGGCGCGCGAGGTCGGCGTCGAGGGCAGGCTCGGTGGTCAGGCCGACGTGCCCGGCGCCGCCGGCACCTGGAAGGACCTCACCGGCAACGTCAATTTGCTGGCAGCCAACCTCACCTCGCAGGTGCGCGCGATTGCGGAAGTGGCGACCGCCGTGACCAAGGGCGACCTGACGCGGTCGATCCAGGTCGACGCCCGCGGCGAGGTCGCAGAGCTGAAAGACAACATCAACACGATGATCACGAACCTCCGTCTCACGACGGACGTGAACACCGAGCAGGATTGGCTGAAGACCAATCTGGCGAAATTCACCAACATGCTTCAGGGCCAGCGCGACCTCACCACCGTCGGTCGCCTGCTGCTGACCGAATTGTCGCCGCTGGTGAACGCGCATACCGGCGTGATCTACCAGGTCGAGAATGAAGAGAATCCGCGGCTCCTGCTGCTTGCCTCCTATGCCGGCGACGGCGTCTATCCGTATCCGCGCGTGCTGCCATTCGGCGACGGCCTGATCGGCCAATGCGCGCTCGACCGGCGCCCACGCGTGATCGCGGACATTCCGCCTGACGTGGTGCCGATCAATTCGGCGCTGCTTCGCGTCGCGCCGAAGAACCTCGTGGTGCTGCCGGTGCTGTTCGAAGGCCAGGTCAAGGCGGTCATCGAGCTCGCCTCGCTCACCTCCTTCACGACCTCGCAGATGACCTTCCTGGAGCAGCTCACGGACTCGATCGGCATCGTGCTCAACTCGATCGAGGCGACGATGCAGACCGAAGGCCTGCTCAAGCAGTCGCAGCAGCTCGCCGGCGAGCTCCAGACCCAGCAGCGCGAATTGCAGCAGACCAACGACCAGCTCGAACAGAAGGCGCAGCAGCTCGCCGAGCGCAATGTCGAAGTCGAGCGCAAGAACCAGGAGATCGAGCAGGCCCGCCGCGCACTGGAGGAAAAGGCAACCGAGCTCGCGCTGACTTCGAAGTACAAGTCCGAATTCCTCGCCAATATGAGCCACGAGCTGCGCACGCCGCTGAACTCGATCCTGATCCTCGGCCAGCAGCTCACCGACAATCCGGACGGCAATCTTACCGGCAAGCAGGTCGAATTCGCCCGCACCATCCATGGCGCCGGCACCGACCTGCTCAATCTCATCAGCGACATTCTCGATCTCTCCAAGATCGAGTCCGGTACGGTGACGGTCGACGCCGAGGAAATCCTGACCGCGAATCTGCTCGAGACGGTCGGGCGGCCGTTCCGTCACGAGGCGGAGAACCGCAATTTGTCGTTCAAGATCGACGTCGATCCGAATCTTGCGCGCAGCCTCGTCACCGATTCCAAGCGCCTGCAGCAGGTTTTGAAGAACCTGCTCTCCAACGCCTTCAAGTTCACCGCCGAGGGCGAAGTGCGCCTGAAGGTCGCCGCCGCGGTCGGCGGCTGGGGCACGGATCATCCCGTGCTGAACTCGGCGCCGGCCGTGATCGCATTCGAAGTGTCCGATACCGGCATCGGCATTCCGCTGGAGAAGCAGAAGCTGATCTTCGAGGCGTTCCAGCAAGCGGATGCCGGCACCAGTCGCAAATATGGCGGTACCGGCCTCGGCCTTGCGATCAGCCGCGAACTCGCAAGCCTGCTCGGCGGCGAGATCCACCTGCGCAGCTTGCCGGGCAAGGGCTCGTGCTTCACGCTTTACCTGCCGCTGAAATATTCCGGCCCGACGCTCGCGCCCCGCGCAACGCCCCAACAGAGCCAGCCGCCGGCGCTGCAGCCCGCGACAGCCGAACCGCAGCGCGTGATCGAGCAGCTTCCCGACGACCGGCTCAACCTCGAACCCGGCGATAGCATCCTCCTGATCGTCGAGGACGACCCGCACTACGCGCGCGTGTTGGTCGACCTCGCCCGCGACAAGGGATTCAAGGTGCTGGTCGCGGCCCGCGGCGCGGAGGCGCTGGAGCTTGCAAAGCAGTACCAGCCGAGGGCTGTCTCGCTCGACGTATTCCTGCCGGATATGCTCGGCTGGACCGTGTTGAGCCAGCTCAAGCACAATCCGCTGACCCGCCACATCCCCGTGCAGATCATCACGCTCGACGAGGACCGCCAGCATGCGCTGGCGCGCGGCGCCTTCTCCTTCGTCAACAAGCCGACGACGACCGAGGGTGTCTCGGCCGCGCTGACCCAGATCAAGGAATATGCGCGACCGCGGCGCAAGCGGCTGCTCATCGTCGAGGACAACGAGGCCGAGCAGCTCTCGATCCGCGAGCTCCTGCATCACGACGACATCGAGATCGTGACGACCGGCACCGGTGCCGACGCGCTCTCGATGCTGCGTGAGAACCCCTGTGATTGCGTCGTGCTCGACCTGCGCCTGCCCGACATGACCGGCTTCGAGGTGCTGGACCAGATCCGCAATGACGAGGCGCTCTCGAACGTTCCGGTGGTCGTCTTCACCGGCCGCGAGCTGTCGGCCGAGGAAGATGCGGAGCTCCACACCATGGCGCGGAGCATCGTTGTCAAGGGCGTGGAATCGCCGGAGCGCCTGCTCGACGAGACCGCGCTGTTCCTGCACCGCGTGATCACGGAGTTGCCGATCGAGAAGCAGCGCATGCTCGAGAAGCTGAACAGTTCCGACGAAGACCTGATCGGCAAGACCGCCCTGCTCGTCGACGACGACGCCCGCAACATCTTCGCGCTGTCGAGCGTGCTGGAGCGGCGCGGCATGAAGGTGCTGACGGCCACGACCGGCAACGAGGCGGTGGCCCTGGTCGAATCCAACCCGGAGATCGCCATCGTGCTGATGGACATCATGATGCCGCAGATGGATGGCTATCAGACCATCGGCGTCATTCGTGAAAACCCCATCTTCGCCCGTCTTCCGATCATCGCGTTGACGGCCAAGGCCATGAAGGGCGACCGCGAGAAATGCCTCGAGGCCGGCGCGTCCGACTATCTCGCCAAACCCGTCAACACCGATCAATTGCTGCTTGCAATCCGCATGTGGCTGCACCGCTGAGTTGGATGCCCGTATGGACCACGAAAAGGTCAACATCCTCCTCGTCGACGACCAGCCGGCCAAGCTGCTCGCCTATGAGGTGATCCTGAAGGATCTCGGCCAGAACCTCGTGATCGCCTCATCCGGTCGCGAGGCTCTGGAGGTGCTGCTCAAGACCGAGATCGCGGTGATCCTGGTCGACGTCTGCATGCCCGAGCTCGACGGCTTCGAGCTCGCCGCGATGATCCGCGAGCACCCGCGCTTCCAGAAGACCGCGATGATCTTCATCTCGGCCATTCAAGTCAGCGACATCGACCGCCTGCGCGGCTACGAGATGGGCGCCGTCGACTACGTCCCGGTGCCGGTCGTGCCGGAGGTGCTACGCGCCAAGGTCAAGGTGTTTGCAGAGCTCTATCGCAAGACGCGCGAGCTCGAACGGCTGAATCAGGACCTCGAGGACCGCGTGCGTGCACGCACCGCCGAGCTTGAGAATTCCACAGCAAAGCTGCGCGAGAGCGAAGAGCGGCGCAGCATGGCGATCGCCGCCGGCAAGATGGGCTCCTGGGACTGGGACTGGATCACCGGCGACTGGATGTGGGACGAGGGACAATACCGCATCTTTGGTGTTGGCCCGGAGAGCTTCGAGGTGAATCCGGCCAACGTTCAGGCGCTGTTGCATCCGGATGACGTCGATCAGTTGCGCAAGGCGATCGCCGAATTCAACAAGGGCACGCGCTCCTATGAAACGGAGTTCCGCATCGTGCGGCCCGACGGCGATGTGCGCTGGTGTGTCGGCACGGCCGCCGCCACGGTTGACGATAGCGGTCGGGTCATGCGCGTCAGCGGCGTGACGGTGGACATCACCGAACGCAAGCGCGCCGAGGAACGGCAGACTCTCCTGGCGCGGGAAGTCGATCATCGCGCCAAGAATGCGCTGGCGCTGGCGCAATCGATCGTGCGCCTCACCCGCGCCGACGAGGTCAAAGCCTATGTCAGCGCCGTCGAGGGACGCATCAATGCACTGGCGCGCGTGCACACGATCCTGTCGCTATCGAGCTGGCAGGGCGCCGAACTCTCGAAGCTGATCGACGAGGAGCTTGCGCCCTATTCCCTCGGCGGCCAGATCAAATTGGCGGGGTCGGAAGTTCAGTTGCTGCCGGCAACCGCCCAGACGCTGGCGCTGGCGCTGCATGAGCTTTTCACCAACTCGGCGAAATATGGCGCGCTCTCGACGCGGACGGGACGGCTCGCAATCGGCTGGCAGGTCGAGGACGAGCTGCTCACGCTGACCTGGGAGGAATCCGGCGGCCCGCTCGTCATGACGCCGAAATCCCGCGGCTTTGGTACGCGGAGCCTGCTTGCGAGCGTCGAGTCCCAGCTCGGCGGGCAGGCGCGATTCGATTGGCGCGCCGAGGGTCTGCTGTGCCGGCTCGAGGTGCCGTTGGTCCGCAAGACTGCCGCGACGACCGCGCCCGGCAACTTCGAAGCCGCCAGCTCCGCCGAATTGCAGCGCGCTTCCGGCTAACCGGAGGCCGCGCTCTTCCTGCGCTGCGTCGTTTGCGGCTCGCGCGCGACCCGTCCTTCGAGCCAGGCTTCCGTTTGGGCGAGATCGCGCAGAGCCTTGGCATAGCGGCACGCCGCGCTTCGCTCCGCGCCGCGGGGCAGCTTGCGCGCTTTGCGGAGGATGTCCGCAGCGGCGTTACGATAAGCCAGAGAGCGATAGAGAAAGACCACCTTACCCATATCGAATGTTCCCGTGTTGCGCGCTCATTCTCGCCCACCCGGCATGAACGTCGGATGAAGCGGATGATGACAATTCCTTCATGCGGATGGAACCGGCGCGTGTCGCAGGCGTTGCATGCGAGATTGGGATAGAGTTCCATGCGCGCGAAGAAGTCGTCTGACCTGATCTCTCCCAGCGGGCTCGTCAAGCTGATGACGCACGCGATGATGGGCGCAGCCTTAGGACTCGCTTTCAGCCTCTTGCTCGTGCTGTCCAATCCCGGCGTCGCCAATTTGCTGAGTCACGGCGGAAGGCAGGCCGTGGTCGTTTTCGCCCTCACCTTGGTGACGACGTTCGCGATCGGCGCGACACTGACCGGCGTCGTATTCATCCTCGCCGAGGACAAGCAATCTTGAACTATGCGTGCTTTACCGGAATTTCTTCGTTCGGAACTCCTGCGACGAATGGCAGTTTGCTGCCTGCGTCAATTCAACTCAGGGAGTTCCCGCAGATGAAGACCACCAAGCTCGCTCTTGCCGTGATGTTGGCAACCGGCCTCGCCGCCGCACCGTTCGCAGTGCAGGCCAAGTCGCATAAGGCAAAACACGGATCATCGATGTCGACGTCGCAGACCACCACGGGCGCCAACACCAAGTCCTCCAAGGGTGCTGATCCCTCCGGTCAGGGCGGCTCCGGCCCCGGCTCCGACCAGGGCGGCACCATGACGAACAACAAGGCCGGTATGAGCAACACCAAGTAGGCGTTCGGCGAAAACACGAAGGCCCCGCGATCGCGGGGCCTTTTGCTTTGGGATTCGAACAGACTTCTCTCGGGCCGCTTCGTCAACATGCGGTATCGATGAGCCCCGCACCTCGCGTTGCGCGCAGGCTTCAGCTACGATGGCTGCCCAGGATGTCAGGATGAACGCCTGCAGGATCTGACTTCACCAGATGGTCGAGTCGTGCGCGCTTGCGCGCGATCAAGAGCTGGGCCGCGGCGTCGTCGAGCCCCTCGCGTTGCAGCTGCCGGATGGCAGAGCCCAGTTCGAGAATCTCGGCGCGCAGCTTTAGAATCCGGTATGCATCCGGGACTTCCTCCACCGTGCGCTCCCAAGGCTCTCAGCGGCTCGCGATCACGCGCAGAGGACTACCTGATGTCTTCGCGGAACGAAGGCGCATCCTATCGCGGACATTCGGCAGGACATCGCCGCCACCTGCAGCCTTCCATTCGCCGATCAGCAGATTGATTTTCCGGCGCAGATCCATTTGCGCCAGGGCCTTCTCCGTGCAGTCCCGATCGCGCTCGACGAGCTCGCGTACGGCCGCCTCGACATCGGCCATTTCCAGCCTCAAGGCGCTGATTTTACGTCGAATTTCATTAATTCTGTTGTCCATGGCTTGTTAGAACAAAATAAGAACATATAGTCAAGTCACGATTTCAGAAGGGAGAAGCGACATGCAGGTTCAAGGTAAATACGATGCCAAGTCTTTCCTCACCGAGCAGATGACGCGGGCGCAGGGCCTCCGGCTGAAACGGCTGAGCGAAGAGGCGTATCAGCCCGCGCAATACGCGCGGGATCTGTCCTCCAGCGAGGCAGCACGGCGCATTCAGGTGCTGGAAGCGGAGATCGAGCTGGCGGATTCGTTCTAGGCTAGGTCGCCTATCCGGAACGTTGCTTGCACTTTCGGAACCATGCCTGTCCCGGATTGTTTTCCCAGGCCAAGGGAGAACATGCATGGCACGCAAGGCAAAGAAGCGCCGCTACTCGCGCAGCTCCGGCAGCGATGTCGAAGGCGAGATGAAGCGCTACAAGAAGGGGACCGCGAAAAGCGGACCGGGCGGTCGAGGCGGACGCGTGAAGAGCCGCAAGCAGGCAATCGCGATCGGCCTGTCGAAAGCGCGCAAGAAGGGCAAGAAGGTCCCGAAGAAGGCCGCGAAACGAAAGACGTCCAAGAAGACGTCAAAGAAGACATCTCGGAAAACATCCAAGAAGACTTCGAGAAAGAGTTCGAAGAAGACGTCGAAGCGCAAATCCTCCAAACGGTCGCGCTGACCTCAGTCAGATCATGCTGCCCGGCATGAAGCAGCGGATCGAAACGCCGAACGCGGTCTTCACCGGCCACACCATGGTGCGGCCGGCCCGGTTCGGCTCGGTGATCACGGCTTCGTCCGGTACCTCGACCCACTCGCCGTCGAGCCGCACGCGGTAATGTCCATTGTGCGAGTCCCAATCGGGATCGGCGACCGCAAACCCATCCGCATCCGAGCAGCACGGACCGAGATGGCTGCGCAGGCCGTCGAACCACGGCTTGAGAGGTGAGTCCGCGTAGCGGCCGTCGTCGCGCCCGAGAGCGTTTCCACCCCATAGCACAAGTGGCGCTACCAACGGCGCCACAAGCAGCGCACTTCTCAGCGAGAGCTTCAATCGATCCATGTCGGCACCGATCAAATACGAATTGCCGGCCGGCTCAGCGGCGGCAAGTTCGAAGTTCCACGCTTGCAATCGTCGGTGGCTTCATTGCCGCCGAGTCTGTACGAGATCCGCAATTGTGATGAGCGAACACGGCTTTTTCGGACGAAACCGGGTCATCCTCCCTGCCGTTAACGAGAATGTTATCGGCGATGTGCGGAAATCCTGAAGGCGAACAGGAAAGGCGGCCCGAAGGCCGCCTTTTTGGAGTTGCGCCGATCGACGTTCGCCTTATGCGAGCGGCACCGCCACGAACCGGGTCGTCTGCGCGCTTCTGACCTGCAGCAGCACGCTGCGCTTGCCGGACGATTTCGCTTGCGCCAGCTCCGAACGGACATCGCCGATATTGGCGACGGCCTTGCCGCCCACGTTGAGGATGACGTCGCCGGTCTGGATGCCGCGTTGCGCGGCCGGGCCTTGCGGATCGACTTCAGTGACGACGACGCCCTTCTGGCCGGCGCCCTGCACGTCGCCGGCCGGAGCCAGGCTGAGCCCCAGACGCGGCGGCATGCCGGCATCTGGCTGCGACTTGCCCTCGTCGGCTCTAGCCTGCCGCTCGTTCGGCAACTCGCCAAGCGCCAGTGTCACCGTCTTGCTGTCGCCTTTGTGGACGACATTGAGCTTCACGGACGTGCCCGGCGCCAGGGTGGCGATGGTGCGGGCGAGATCGCGGGAATCCTTGATCGCGGTGCCATTGACGGCGGTGATGACGTCGCCCGCCTCGATGCCCGCCTTCGCCGCCGGGCTGCCGTCCTGCGGATTGTCGACGATCGCACCGCGCGCCTCCTTGAGGCCGAGACTGTCGGCGATATCCGACGTCACCGGCTGCACCTGCACGCCGAGCCAGCCGCGTGTGACCGCGCCCTTGTCCTTCAACTGTGCGACGACGAGCTTTGCGGTCGAAGCCGGAATGTCGAAGCCGATGCCGACCGAGCCGCCGGAGGGCGAGAAGATCGCGGTGTTCACGCCGATCACGTTGCCGTTCATGTCGAAGGCCGGCCCGCCGGAATTGCCCTTGTTGATCGGCGCGTCGATCTGGATGAAGTCGTCATAGGGACCATTGCCGATGTCGCGGCCGCTGGCCGAGACGATGCCGGCGGTCACGGTGCCGCCGAGGCCGAAGGGATTGCCGACCGCGACCACCCAGTCGCCGATACGCGGCTTCTGGTCGGAGAATTTGACGAACGGAAAATCCTTCTTGCCCTCGACCTTGATCAGCGCGAGATCCGTCTTCGGATCGGTGCCGACCACTTTCGCGCTGTAGATGGTGCCGTCGTCCATCGTCACTTGCACCGATTCGGCGTGATCGACGACGTGGTTGTTGGTCACGGCATAGCCGTCGGCGGAGATGAAGAAGCCGGAGCCCTCACCCGTGATCATCTGGCGGCGCTGGCGCGGCATGCCCTCCATGCCCCCCGGGCCGCGGAAGCCGAATTGCCGCGAGAACTGGTCGAACGGCGTCGCCTCGTCCGAATCCATCCGGTTCTGTTGCAGCATCGCGCTCTTATCATTGTCCTGGTCGATCCTGACCCGCACCGAAATGACGGCGGGTTTGACCTTGCTGACGAGGTCGCCGAAGCCCGGCGGTGTCGCGGCGGTCTCCGCGGCCTGGGCGGGCGCAATGAAGGAGGTCGCGCTGAACGGCGAAGAGCCGGGAGCAGTCGCCAGCACGGCCACGCCAAGCGCGGCCACGGTGCCGAGCAGCGCGAGCCGGCGCGGCCTCAGGACCTTGCGGGACGTTGTGGTGTCGGAATTGACGTGATCGCTCATGTCGATATGTCCATGTTGGGTAAGTCGCCTTGCACCCAACATGGTGGTCGCCACCTTACAGCGTCCCGTCCACGCGATTAAATCTTGGCAAAGTAGCCGGGCCGGCGATACGGCCAAAGGTCAAGGCTGCACGTTTGATGCAGCTCAACGCGGGCCATGCGCACCGTGGAAGACTGCGGCCACCGGATGATGTCCATCGGAGGCACGTCATGTACAAAGACATTCTCGTCCACATCCCCACCGAGCGGCCGATCCGCCCGGTGATCGACGGCTCGATCTCGCTCGCAGCGGGCCTCAACGCCCATCTCGATGCAGTTGCGGTTGGCTATGTGGCAACCAGTGCGGCCTATATCATGGAGGGCGGCGCTGCGGTGGCGGCGGTGTTCGAGATGGAGCGCGAGAGTGCAGTGGAGCGGGCCGAGGCGGCGCTCGCGGTATTCAAGAGCAAAGCGATGAACGCCGGCATTTCCTACACATGCCACCCACTCGGGGCGATGCCGGGGGATGCGGTCGGCTTGCTCGGCGAGATGGCGCGGCTGCACGATCTCAGCATCGTGCTCCAGCCGGATCCGGCGCAAGGCTCACTCGACAACGATGTGCCCGGCGAGATCCTGTTCCAGGCGGGTGGCCCGGTGCTTTTCCTGCCCTACACCTTCCATGGAGCGTTCAAGGCGAAACGGATCGGCATCTGCTGGGATGGCAGCCGCCTCGCCGCGCGCGCTATGCGCGACGCCTCACCATTCCTGGCCCGCGCCGAGGAGATCGTGATCATTGCGATCAACGAAACAGATATGGTTCCCGAGGAAGTCTCGACGCGCAATCTGGCAAGGCATCTCGGCCGGCGCGGACTGTCGACCCGCACGGTCAACCTGTCGGCGGCGCGCTCTGACATTCAGCCGACCATGCTGTCGCTGGCAGCCGATGAGAACCTGGATCTTCTGATCATGGGCGGCTACGGCCATTCGCGTTTGCAAGAACGGTTCCTCGGCGGCGTCACCCGCGCCATGCTGGAAGCCATGACCGTCCTGACGCTGATGTCGCATTAATCGAGGGCTTATCCAGGTCGGGCCGGTCACAAGCCTTGTCGTTCGGGCTGACAACCGCGTCTTGAGCGGTGCCGGCGTCGGCAAGTTCAGGTCATATTCGAACAAGTTGGACCGTCACGCCGCGGCGGGTCTCTCCCACGCCGTGGCCTCGACGCCGTCCTCGTCTTGTTGCGCATTGCACGCGTCGAAATGCGCCTTGAGTTCGACTTCGGCGAGATGTTCGAAATGTTCGGCCTGGCCGAGCAGTTCCCAGCTCTGGAGCGGCCGGTAGGCGACCTGCTGACGACAGAGGGACGCTAGCGCGCGGTAGCGACGTACGTTGTCCATGAGACCCTCCCTCGCATTCACAGAGCTTATTGCCCTTATTTGCGTCAGGGCGATGGCGGTTGTGCAAAAGATTTGCTGCGCCCGCCGCGCGCTTGACTCGCTTGTTTCTAGGCAAACGCGTATCGAGGCGAAAGTTCCAATCAGCGCGGACTCAACGCTTCGGACCTTACCGCAGGCCAAGGCTAGGGTTGTGGGTCATCCTCGTATATCTGCAGTGCAAAGGGGCACGCCCTGGCACACCCCATTACGGTGCCGGCTCGCCCGCCTGTATCCGGCAGTCTACCGGATGAGCGCGGGCTCACCGGCACGCATTGTCTGCGCCGAACTATGTTGCAGCATCGGAACCCTGCCGGCTTCCGCAGCGGCGCGGATGGCCGCGATGTTGCCGGCATAGTCCGCGCTGCTCTTGCCGCGAAACACGGCGGAGCCCGCTACAAGCGTATCGGCGCCCGCAGCGGCCACGGCGGCGGCATTGTCGCGCGTGATGCCACCGTCAACCTCGAGTCGGATCGGCCGGTCGCCTATCATGCTTCGAATACGCCCGATCTTCTCGAGTTGGGATTCGAGGAAGGACTGGCCGCCAAAGCCCGGATTGACCGTCATCACCAGGACGAGGTCGAGGCGATCGAGCACATATTCGATCGTGCTTTCGGGAGTCGCGGGACACAGGCTGACGCCGGCTTTCTTGCCGAGCGCGCGGATGGCCTGGAGCGAGCGATCGAGGTGCGGACCGGCTTCGGCATGCACCGTGATGACATCCGCGCCGGCCTTCGCGAACGCTTCGAGATAGGGATCGGCGGGCGCGATCATGAGATGCACGTCGAACATTTTCTTCGTCAGCGGCCGGATCGCCCTGATGACGTCCGCGCCATAACTGATGTTCGGGACGAAATGCCCGTCCATGACGTCGCAGTGAATCCAGTCGGCACCCGCCGCATCGATCGCCACGATCTCCTCGCCGAGGCGGGCGAAATTCGCAGCCAGGATTGACGGCGCGATGAGGATTTCTCTCGTCATGGCTTCGCACTCCCCTGCGCGTCCGCACCGCCGCTGAAGACGCGGCTCGCCAGGACGTCCATGGGATCGATCGTTTCGAGGTCGGCGATATCGAGCATGCGGTCGAGATCGGACACCAGCCGATCGGCCTGCCGCAGGCGGATGCGGTCGACGGCGTTGCGGATCGAGCGCGCATTGGAGAAGAACGGCTGGGTCCGACGTAGCGCGATGTATTTCTCGAACGCCTCGCGCGCCGCCGCCGAGAGGCGATAACCCCGTTCCTTCAGCATCAGCTCGGCGATGACGAGCAGCTCGGCTTCCGCATAGTCCGGAAAGTCGATGTGATGCGCGATCCGCGAACGGAAGCCGGGATTAGAGGCAAAGAAGCTCGTCATCCGCTCGCCATAGCCGGCAAGGATCACGACGAGGTCCTCGCGCTGGTTTTCCATCACCTGGAGCAGGATCTCGATCGCCTCCTGGCCGTAGTCGCGCTCGTTGTCGGGACGGTGCAGATAATAGGCCTCGTCGATGAACAGCACGCCGCCCATCGCCTTCTTCAGGATCTCCTTGGTCTTCGGCGCGGTGTGGCCGATATACTGGCCGACCAAATCGTCGCGCGTCACCGAGATCACCTGCCCGCGCCGCACGAAACCGAGGCCGTGCAGGATCTTTGCCATGCGCAGCGCGACCGTCGTCTTGCCGGTGCCGGGATTGCCGGTAAACGACATATGCAGCGTCGGTGGCGACGAAGCCAATCCCGCACGCTGCCGGATACGTTCGATCAGCAAGAGCGACGCGATCTGGCGCACGCGGCTCTTCACCGGCTTCAATCCGATCAGCTCCTGCTCGAGCTGCTGCAGCGTGCCCGTGATTCCAGCCTCTTCGGCCTCCTTGCGGAGATCGAAACTGGTCTCGCCGGGCTCAGTGGTCATGGCGTGGGGAACATCCAGCATCGGCACCTCGAAGAAAAGGGCTTCGCCGCGGGGGAGCGGCGAAGCAGTGGTCCGCCAAGGAAACGGAGCAGGGAGTGCTCCGCGCGGAGGAGAATGACTTAGGTTGGTGCGTGCGCGAGCTGCCGGCGCACGGTGGTGTAGCGGATCGCGCGTCCGCTCACCTCCTGCCGCACCAGCTCGAACTCGGCTTCCTGCGGCGGGCGGTTGACGATGAACGAGATCCGCACCGATTCCCAGCCATGGCTGGAGTCGAAGCCGCTGAGGCGGATGTATCGGTCGCCATACACTCTGCGGCATTCGGCGAGCTCCATCATCACGCCGGCGGCGTCCTGGAGATCGAACATCGGCAGGCCCCACATCTCCCAATAGGTGTTGCGGGGATGCGGATCGTCGGTGAACTCGATGTTCACCGCCCAGCCGTTGGTCAGGCAATACTGCACCTGCTTGGTGATCTGGTCGTCGGTCAGATCGGGCAGGAATGAGAAGCAGCCTTGGGTCAGCTTCATGTCAAATCTCCTCAAACGGTTTCGAGCGCGGTCGGCACGAAGTCCGGCGTGTCGGTGGATTCATAATTGAAGGAGACGTCCTTCCAAACCTCAAGTGCAGCTTTCAGCGGCGTACAGGTCTCGGCCGCCCTGGCCAGGATCTCCGGTCCTTCGTGGACGTAGTCGCGGCCCTCGTTGCGGGCGAGGATCATCGCTTCCAGCGCCACACGGTTGGCGATCGCGCCGGCCGCGATGCCCATGGGATGGCCGATGGTGCCGCCGCCGAACTGGAGCACGACGTCCTCGCCGAGCAGGTCGAGCAGCTGGTGCATCTGGCCGGCATGGATGCCGCCGGAGGCGACCGGCATCATCTTGTTCAGGCTCGCCCATGACTGGTCGAAGAACAGGCCGTGTTCGAGCTTGGCCGGGTTGAAGTCTTCGCGACAGACATCGTAATAGCCGCGCGTGGTGTTGGGATCGCCTTCGAGCTTGCCGACCACGGTGCCGGCATGGATGTGATCGACGCCGGCGAGCCGCATCCACTTGGCGATGACGCGGAACGACACCCCATGGCTTTTCTGCCGCGTGTAGGTCGAGTGACCGGCGCGATGCAGATGCAGGATCATGTCGTTGCGCCGCGCCCATTTCGCCATCGACTGGATTGCGGTGTAGCCGATCACGAGATCGATCATGACGATGCAGGACCCGAGCTCCTTCGCGAACTCGGCGCGCTCGTACATATCCTCCATGGTTCCCGCGGTGATATTCAGGTAGGTCCCCTTGGCCTCACCGGAGGCCGCCTGCGCCCGGTTCACCGCCTCCATGCAATAAAGGAAGCGGTCGCGCCAGTGCATGAACGGCTGCGAGTTGATGTTCTCGTCATCCTTGGTGAAGTCGAGCCCGCCCTTCAGCGCCTCGTAGACCACGCGACCGTAATTGCGGCCCGAGAGGCCGAGCTTAGGCTTGACGGTCGCGCCGAGCAGCGGCCTGCCGAACTTGTCGAGCCGCTCGCGCTCGACCACGATGCCGGTGGCCGGTCCCTGGAACGTCTTCACATACGCGACCGGGAAACGCATGTCCTCCAGCCGCAGCGCCTTCAGTGGCTTGAAGCCAAATACGTTGCCGATGATCGAGGCCGAGAGGTTGGCGATCGAGCCCGGCTCGAACAGGTCGAGGTCATAGGCGATGTAGGCGAAGTACGAGCCCGGCGTGCCCGGCACCGGATCGACGCGGTAGCATTTCGCGCGATACTTCTCGGCGGCGGTCAACCGATCGGTCCACACCACCGTCCAGGTCGCGGTCGAGGATTCGCCGGCGACTGCGGCTGACGCCTCGATCGGATCGACGCCCTCTTGCGGCGTGACGCGGAACAGCGCGATGACGTCGGTGTCCTTGGGCACGTAGTCGGGCTCCCAATAGCCCATGCGCTTGTATTCCATCACGCCCGATCGATATCTTTCCTTGCCGCGGACGGTTCCTGCATGTGCATTCATGGCTCTCTCCTGCTCTTCTCTCTCTGAATGATTAGGCCGCGACGGGCTCGCGGGCGTCGACGCGCGGATCGAGATCGCCGGCGCGGTAGCGCCGCGCCATCTCGCTCAAGGGAACGACCTTGATACCGCTGGCGTGGCCTGCGGTGCCGAACTGCTCGAAGCGCTCGCGGCAGAGCTCGCGCATCGCATCCATGGCGGGCTTGAGAAATTTGCGCGGATCGAACTCGGAGCGCGTTTGCGCGGCCACTTTCCGGAACACCGCGGTCATTGCCAGCCGGCAGTCGGTGTCGATATTGACCTTGCGCACGCCGCTCGTGATGCCGCGGACGATCTCCTCGACCGGCACGCCCCAGGTCTGCGGCATCTCGCCGCCAAACTGGTTGAACATGTCCTGGAGGGGCTGCGGCACCGAGGAAGAGCCGTGCATCACGAGATGCGTGTTCGGCAGCCGGCGATGAATCTCCTCGACCACCCGCATCGCCAGAATGTCGCCGTCCGGCTTGCGGCTGAACTTGTAGGCGCCGTGCGAGGTGCCCATCGCGATCGCGAGCGCATCGACTTTGGTGGCGCGGACGAAGTCGACCGCCTGGTCGGGATCCGTGAGCAACTGATCATGGCTGACCGTGCCTTCGACGCCGTGACCGTCCTCCTGCTCGCCGCCCCCATGCTCGAGCGAGCCGAGCACGCCGAGCTCGCCTTCGACGGAGGCACCGACCCAATGCGCGAGATCGACGACGCGGCGGGTGATCGCAACGTTGTAGTCGTAGTCGGCCGCGGTCTTGGCGTCGGCCTTGAGCGAGCCGTCCATCATCACCGAGGTGAAGCCATGGGCGATCGCGGACGCGCAGGTCGCCTCGTCATTGCCATGGTCCTGGTGCAGGCAGAGCGGGATGTCTGGATAGGTCCGCTCCAGCGCATCGATCATGTGCGAGAGCATGAGGTCGCCGGCATAGCTGCGCGCGCCGCGCGAAGCCTGGATGATGACGGGCGCGTCGACCTCGGCCGCCGCCTGCATGATCGCGATGCCCTGCTCCATGTTGTTGATGTTGAACGCCGGCACCGCGTAGCCGTGACTGGCGGCGTGGTCGAGCAGCTGACGAAGAGTGATACGGGCCACGACAAATCCTCCTGTTATTGCTTGCCGGCGCGGGCCATCGCCCGCCGGGCGGCTTCCGCAACGCCTTGCGGCGTGATGCCGAATTCGCGGTAGAGCACCGGGGCCGGCGCCGAAGCGCCGAAGCCGCGCATGCCGACGAATTCGCCCTCGGTGCCGATCCAGCGGTGCCAATCGCCGACGACTGCCGCCTCGATGCCAACCCGCGGCGCGGTGCCGAGCACAGCGGCGCGGTAATCCTCCGGCTGCTCCTCGAACAACGCGAAGCAGGGCGCGGAGACCACGGCCGCACGGACGTGCTCGGTAGCGAGCAGGCGGGCCGCCTCCAGCGCAATAGACACTTCCGAACCCGTTGCGATGAGCGTCACGTCGCGGCCACCGTCCGGCGAAACGATCAGATAGGCGCCGCGTGCGACGCGGTTCCTCCCGCGGACATCGCTGCGGAAGGTCGGCAGCGCCTGACGGGACAGGCACAGCACGGAGGGACGATTTTCAGCTTGGAGCGCGCAGTCCCATGCTTCCAGCGTCTCAACCGCGTCGGCCGGCCGGAAAACAAGCAGGTTCGGAATGACGCGGAGCGCTGCGAGATGCTCGACCGGTTGGTGCGTGGGGCCGTCCTCACCGAGGCCAATGGAGTCATGGGTCATCACATGAATGACGCGGATCCGCATCAAGGCCGCAAGGCGGATCGCCGGCCGGCTGTAATCGGAGAACGCGAGGAAGGTGCCGCCATAGGGAATGAAGCCCCCGTACAGCGCGAGGCCGTTCATCGCGGCCGCCATGCCATGCTCGCGGATGCCGTAATGGATGTAATCGCCGGCGAACGCGTCGCGCTTGACCGGGGTCTGCGCCTTGGCATGCGTCAGGTTCGAATGCGTGAGATCCGCCGAGCCGCCGACAAATCCGGGAATCGTCTCGGCGATGCCGTCGAGCACCTGTTGCGACGCCTGCCGCGTCGCGAGCTTCGGACGCTCGGTGGCAAAGCGCTCGCGCAATTTCGCCGAGGCCTGGGCATAGGCGTTCGGCAGGGCAACCGCCTTGCCCTCGATAAACAGGTCGCGCTGCTCGGGCGTCGCGCATTCATAGCGATCGAGCCAGGCGAGACGCTCGACCTGCCCGCGCTGCCCGATCATCCGCCATGCTTTCAGGATCGTGACAGGCACCACGAAGGGCTGATAGTCCCAGCCGAGCGTTCGCCGCGCCGCGGCCGTCTGCTCCGTGCCGAGCGGCGCGCCATGCGCCTTCTCGGTGCCCTGACGATCCGGCGCGCCGAAGCCGATGATGGTGCGGCAGGCGATCAGCGACGGTCTTGTGCTCTCACGCTCCTCGGCAATCGCCTGCGCAACTGCTTCGGGATCGTGCCCGTCAACACCGCGCACCGACCAGCCGGAGGCAGCGAAGCGCGCGAGCTGGTCATCGGAGGTCGCAAGCGAGGTCGGGCCGTCAATGGATATGCCGTTGTCGTCGAACAGCACGATCAGGCGGCCCAGCCCGAGATGCCCGGCGAGCGAGATCGCTTCCTGGCTGATGCCTTCCATCAGACAGCCGTCGCCGGCGATGACGTACGTGAAATGATCGACGAGGCCGTCGCCATGTTGCGCATTGGCCATGCGCTCGGCGAGTGCCATGCCGACCGCGGTCGCAATCCCCTGCCCCAGCGGACCGGTCGTCGTCTCGACGCCCGGCGTATGGCCGTATTCCGGATGGCCCGGCGTCTTCGAGCCCCATTGCCGGAACGCCTTGATGTCATCGAGGCTGACGTCGCCGCCGGTGAGATGGAGCAATGCATAGAGCAGCATCGAGCCATGGCCCGCCGACAGCACGAAGCGATCGCGATCCGGCCAATGGGGGTGAGCCGAGTCGAACTTCAGGAAGCGCGAGAACAGCACGGTGGCGACATCGGCCATGCCCATGGGCAGTCCGGGGTGGCCGGACTGCGAAGTCTCGATGGCGTCGACCGCGAGGAAGCGGACGGCGTTGGCGAGATCGCCATGCGATACCGCCGTGAGGTCAGCGTCGGCGTGGACGGAGATGTTCATCGGATCCTCCCCTCGTTCACTTCAGGTTTCGCTTACGCTCGATCAGCTGCATGATCAGCGGCGTCAGGATCAGCTGCATCGCAAGATCGAGTTTCGCGCCGGGACACACGATCGAATTGGCACGCGACATCCAGCTTTGCGGCAGCATCGAGAGCAGATAGGGGAAGTCGATGCCGCGCGGGTTCTTGAAGCGGATCACGACCATCGACTCGTCCGGCGTCGGGATCCAGCGCGCGATGAACGGATTGGAGGTGTCCACCGTCGGCACACGCTGGAAGTTGATGTCGGTCTCGGAAAATTGCGGGCAGATGTAGTGGATGTAATCGGGCATCCGCCGCAGAACGGTGTCGGTAACGGCCTCGGTCGAATAGCCTCGCGCACTGCGGTCGCGGTGCAGCTTCTGGATCCATTCGAGATTGATAACGGGCACGACGCCGATCTTGAGGTCGGCATAACGCGCGACGTTGACCTTGTCGGTAACGACAGCACCGTGCAGGCCCTCGTAGAACAGAAGGTCGGAGCTCTCCGGCAGCCGTTTCCATTCGGTGAAGGTGCCGGGTGCGGCGCCATGCAGCGCGGATTCCTCGGCGTCGTGGACGTAGTGCCGCGTCGTCGCCGTGCCGGTCTCGCCATAGTCGCGGAACGCCCGCTCCAGCTCCTCGAACAGATTGGTCTCGGGGCTGAAATGGCTGAAATGCCTGTTGCCGCGATCGGCCTCCTTCGCCATCTGCGTGCGCATTTCCGCGCGATCGTAGCGATGGAAGGCGTCGCCTTCGATGTAGGCGGCGTTGACCCTCTCGCGGAAGAAGATCTGCTCAAAGGTCTTCTTGACCGACGTGGTGCCGGCGCCGGAAGAGCCGGTGATGGAGATGATCGGATGCTTCCTGGACATCGGGGCGCCTCGCTCAGAGCCGGAAGAAGCCGCGCCGCGCGAACAGCGGTGCGGAGACGCTGGCGACCAGCAAGGGATCGCAATGCAGTTCCTCGACGCGCTGCACCTCGTTGTTCGAACCCATGATCAGCGGCACGCGTTGATGCAGGCTCTGCGCCGAGAGTTCGAGGATACGCTCGCGCCCGGTCGAAGCCGAGCCGCCGGCCTGCTCGACGATGTAAGCCATCGGATGCGCCTCGTAGACGAGGCGCAGGCGGCCGTCGCCATAGCCAGGCCGTGCATCGGAGGGATAGAGGAACACGCCGCCGCGGGTAAGGATGCGATAGGCCTCGGCCACCAGCGAGCCGACCCAGCGCATGTTGAAATTGTGGTTGGCCTGCCCTTCCACACCGGCGAGGCATTCGTCGACGAAGGCGCGCACCGGCTGTTCCCAATGCCGGCGGTTCGAGGCGTTGATCGCGAACTCCTCGCAGGTCTCGGAGATTTGCACGGCGCTACGCGCGAGACGGAAGCAACCGGACCCGCGGTCAAGCGTGAAGATGTCGACGCCCTCGCCGAGCGTCAGCACCAGCGAGGTCTGCGGGCCGTAGGTGACGAATCCCGCCGCGAGCTGCGCCGAGCCGCGCTGATGGAAGGCGAGCGCGAGATCGTCGGGCGCGGGCAGGATCGAGAAGATCGTGCCCACGGTCATGTTGATGTCGATATTGGAGGAGCCGTCGAGCGGATCGATCGCGACGCAGATCTTCGCCGCGCGGTCACCGATCTGCGGTTCACGCATCTCCTCCGACGCCAGTGCCGCGATCGGCAGCTTGCCGAGACAGCGGCGCAGGATCGCATCCGCCTGCACGTCGAGATCGCGCTGCACGTCACCGTCGCTGTTGCGGCCGGTGGTCAGGCCCGACGCATCCGCAAGGTCTCCCGTGGCGATAAGATCGGCGATCTCGATCGCGGCCGCCGCGATGGCATCGACCGCGGCCGCTACGGCCAGCGCATGCGGCGCCGTCTCGGAATACCGCTGAAGGTGGTCGTCCAGCCTGAGTTGCCCGGTCATCTGCGTCCATCCCTTTGCAGGCGCCGCATCCAGTTCCCTCCTCGCTGGGAGGTCGGTGCGGTCAGTGCCAACAACGACGAGATTGACAGAGGCGGCTTAATAAGGAAAATTTCTATTCATAATGAGCGCTAAAGAATTATCTTATAATGTCCATTCGGCGGCACAGCTCCGGCATCTCACGATCCGGCAGCTTCGCTCGCTTGCGGCGCTCTCGGCAAAAGGCAGCGTCACGGCAGCCTCGACCCAGCTCGGCCTGACGCAGCCGGCCGTGACCCAGCAATTGCGCCAGCTGCAGGATCTCGCCGGACTGCCGCTGCTGCAGCGGACCGGCGACGGCATGCTGCTGACGGAAGCCGGCAAGGAGGTGCTGGCGCTCGCCGAGCGCGTCGAGGCCGCAATCGCGGACTGCCAGGGTTCGCTCGACCTGCTTGCGGGGCGAACCGGCGGCACGGTGCATCTCGGCGCGGTCTCGACCGCGAAATATTTCGTGCCGCACGCGATCGCGGCATTCTCGAAGCGGTATCCGAAGATCGAGATCAAGCTCACGGTCGGCAATCGCGAGGAGATCCGCGGGGCCATGCACGGCTACGACCTCGACTTCGCGGTGATGGGTCGGCCACCGGCCGATGTCAGCGTCGACGTCCGGCAGCTCGGGCGCAATCCGCACATCATCGTCGCGCGCAAGGGGCACTGGCTGGAGAAGGATTCCGGCCTCAACCTCACCGACCTCGTGCACGAGACCTTCCTTACCCGCGAGCCCGGCTCGGGGACGCGGACACTGATGGAAGGCATGTTCCAGAGGTCGGATCTTGAGCCGATCATCGGCATGGAGATGAGCAGCAACGAGACCATCAAGCAGGCGGTCATCGCCGGGCTCGGCATCGCCTTCATCTCGGCCCACACCGTGGCGCACGAGCTCACCGAGGGCCGGCTGATCGTGCTCGACGTCGCGGGCCTGCCGATCGTGCGGCAATGGTACGTGATCCGCCGCAGCGACAAGGTGCTGTTGCCGCCGGCGCAGACGATGTTCGATTTCTTGGGATCGGAGGGGTCGAACTATCTTCCCGACGTGCCCGAATTCGGCGCGCGATAGCCCGTCGAAATTCAGCCCATCAGCTTCATCGCGACCGTAGCCGCGAGAATGACGATGATCTGGAGCAGGCGCTCGGTCGTGAAGATGCGGTTGAAGGTGGTCATCGCTTGCCCCGGCCGAATTGGGATGTCTCGGTCGGGACGTTGCTAGCACAGACGGGCGTCGAGATAACTCCGTAATCGCCCCGTGTTTTCCGTGCACGACCCGACGACCGGCCCTTCGGCGGGCCTGCGCAAGGCCGCGCCGATGGTTAACGATCAGGCCGCGCGTGTAGCGGCGTAGTCCATCTGCGCGGCGAAATAGGCTTCCAGCTCCAGCAGCGCCCGCGCTTCCCAATCCTTCGCCTGCTCGAGCAGCGACCAGCTCTGGTCCGGGCGGAATGCAGCGGTCTGGCGATAGAGCGATGCGATACCGCGGTAGCGGCGCACGTTCTCCAAGATGGCGTGACCGGTGATTTGGCCGTTCATGTCCGAAAACTCCCTCGTCATTCCCGAGGGAGAAATTGCGGCCAAATCTTTTTCGAAAAGTTAGCGCCGCACAGCAAGCGTGCGAATGGTTTCCGGACTGTTGCCCGCGCGCAACGTGCGCGGCCGCACAAGGCCGATCTATTGCGAATTCGTCGCCGCGCTCTCGCCCCGCGGCTTCAACCCACCGCGGCTGATGATCTCGCGGCAGAGATCGGCAAGGCCGATCACCAGCACGGCGAGCAGGCAGAACAGCTTGATGGAATCGGCATGCGCGCTGGTCAGCGAATTGAACTCGAAGAAGGGCGGCATGAATGCCCACCATACCAGCGGAATGGTGAGTAGTGCGGCGAACGCCGCCGCCGGTGCGCCCGCAATAATGCCGAGCACGAACAGGCTGGGCAGGAACGCCGCGAAATAGAGTTTTGCGCCGAGCGCGACACAGCCGCCCTGGAGCGCAGCCGACATTGCGACAACGATGAATCCAAGCAGAAACGCCTGCCACGACCATGGTCGTACCCGCGGTACGCCAACCAGCCCCGCACGCCTCATCAGCCTCCCCCTGCCGCCCGTTAACCAGGCTCGCTTGCGACCAAAGTACTACAGCGGCAGGGAAACTGCGAGGTGGAAATTGCCGACCCGGCGGCCTTGGTAAACGGGCCGGATCGCTAATTGGAGCAACCAGCCCCTACTCGGTGGCCGCATAGACCAGGCCTGCGACGGGCAGCGCGAGGCCAAAGGCCGATGCGAGCGTCCAGCCGCCTTGTGCAAACGCCCACGCGCCGACCGCCGAGCCCGCCGCGCCCGCGGTGAAGAAGGTCGCCATGTAGAGACCGTTCAGGCGGCTGCGGTGCTCATGCCCCAGCGCGAAGATCGCGCGGAAGCCGAGCACGACGTTGCCCTGCACGCCGATGTCGATCGCGATCGCAGCCACGACCAGGCAGGCGAGGTTCAGCACCGATCCGGGCGCGCCGACATGCGTAATCAGGAATCCTACGGCCGCGAGTAGCAGCGCGACCAGCGTGGCCATGCGGCTATGGCCGCGATCGGCAAGCCGTCCCGCGATCGGGGCTGCGAACACGCCGGCGACACCGGCAAGCGCGAACAGCGCGATGCCGCGCTGGGTGAAGCCGAATTCGCTCGCGAGCAGCAGCGGCGTCACGGTCCAGAACAGGCTGAAGGCGCCGAACAGGCTGGCCTGGTACAGCGCGCGGCGGCGCAGCAGCGGCGTGGTCCGCACCAGATGGAGCATCGACAGCAGCAACTCGCCGTAATGCATCCGCGCGACCGGCCTGCGCTTCGGCAGCGTCATCCAGAGTACCGCTGCGAGCACGATCATCAACGCGGCCGAGCAGAAGAACACTGCATGCCACGACAGCATCGCCGTGACGAAACTCGACACCGGCCGCGCCAGCATGATGCCGAGCATCAGGCCGGTCGAGACGTTGCCGACGACGCGGCCGCGAATGGCTGCCGGCGCAAGATGCGCCGCATAGGGAATGATGATCTGCACCGCGACCGAGCCGAGTCCGATGAACAACGCGGCGATCAGGAAGGGCAGCGCGTGGGACGCGAACCCCGCGGCGAGCAGGGCTGCCGCGCCGAGCGTGATGACGGAGCAAATCAGGGTACGGTTCTCGACGAGGTCGCCGAGCGGGACGATGAAGAGAAGCCCCACGCCGTAGCCGATCTGCGTCATGGTGACGATCAGTCCCGCCGCTTCATGCGACAGGCCGAGCGCGGCGCTGATCGGGGCGATCAGCGGCTGGGCGTAATAGATGTTGGCGGCGACCATGCCACAGGCCGCGGCAAGCACGAAGGTCAGTCGCTGCGACACCGCATCCGGATCCGGCGCGGTCTCGATCGTGGCATTCATCGTCATTCACAGGCTCTCCAGATATCGGAAACGGTCGTTTCCTAATATGACAAAAAATTCAGGCGAGCAGCTTCATCGCGACGGCGACCAGGCGCTTGCCGTCGAGCGAAAGGCCCGCCTTGCCGACCACGCGCAGGCCTTGCGTGATGCAGATCATCAGGCGCGCGGTGTCGGCGGCGGCGACATGGCGGGGAATCGAGCCGTCGGCCTGCCCCTCGCGAATGAGGCCGGCGATGAAGCCTTCGTTGGTCTCGAGCCGCGCGCTGACGAGGGCGGCGACCACCGGATCGACCGCGGACAATTCGACCGCGCTGCCGACCACGAGGCAGCCGCGCCGCCCCTCGCTGCCCTGGGAATGCTCTACATACGACAGCAGCATGTTGCGCAGCCGCTCGCGGCCATTGTCGCCTTTTGCCGCCGCGCTGCGCGTCTGCTCCTGGCGCAGCGCGGCGTAGCGCTCGAAGGCGGCGAGAAACACCGCATGCTTGTCGCGAAACGCCTTGTAGACGCTGCCGGTCGCCAGCCGCATCGCCGCGGTGAGATCGCCGATCGAGGTGGCATGATAACCGCGCTCGGAAAACACGCGGACGGCCCTGTCGAGCGCGGTGTCCATGTCGAACTCCCGGGGACGGCCAGGCGGACGGCCAATGGGCGGGGATTTGCGGGCCGCTTTTTGCATTGCAGGATAATAGGGAATGTTTGTTTCCAAACAAAGACACTTGGTTGTGATTGGGGCGGTAGGGCCACTAACTCCGGCGTCGCCCCTGGCCAAGGCCAGGACCCATTATCCCAGGGAAGGGGTTGGGCGGACATTCGTTCGGTGGGATTGATATCGCCTTAAATCGATAGACCTCGCGGTATGGGTCCTGGCCTTCGCCACGACGACATTTGAGGTTGTTATGCCTGACTGCCGGGCATCGCCACGGCGCAGGCCACATCGCGGTCCTGCGCACATTTCAACTTGCAGACATGCCTTCTCATCCTCGCGGCTGATTCCGCCCGAGCTTTGCTTCGTCGCTTCACCCTCTTGTCCAAGAGGGCGCAGGGAAGGCCGGGTGCCGGCTGGCACCCGCGGTCCGCTGCGCGAAAA
>NZ_JBVVPP010000025.1:0-92893 GCF_055811315.1 Bradyrhizobium sp. MI1.4
CGCTGCTGGCGCGCGCCGGCGAGGCGCTGGCGCTGGCGGCCGACGGCATCGAGGCCGCGCGCGCGGTCGCGGCCGGCGAAGATCCATTGGCATACCGAAATCGTATGGGTTGGTGCTCAAAATCGTATTGGACGGCGAGTTAACAAAACTGTCATCCTGGCTGTCAATGCTATCGGCCAACGGCGGCCCGCTTCGGAGCGATGTGACGATGAACGGCGATCCTTGCCTGCTATCCGCAACCGTGCTGCGCGGTCTCATCGCGACAAAGCAGATCTCGCCCGTCGAGCTCACCCGCGCGGTGCTCGCCCGCGCCGAAGCGCTCCAGCCCGAGCTGAACTGCTTCATCACGATCTGCGGCGACGAGGCGCTTGCCGCCGCGCGCGAAGCCGAGCGCAAGCTGATGGCGGGCGAGCCGCTCGGCCTGCTGCACGGCATCCCCGCAACCGTCAAGGACATCGTCAACACCAGGGGTGTCACGACCAGTTTCGGCGCCATTCCCTACAAGGATAATGTTCCGAACGAGGATGCCGTCGCGGTTGCAAGGCTGCGTGCGGAAGGCGCCATTCTGATCGGCAAGACCACGACGCCCGAATTCGGCAGCAAATGCCTGACCGACTCGCCGCTGTTCGGCCGCACCCGCAATGCGTGGAGCGCCGAGCGCTCGTCGGGCGGCTCCAGTGGCGGCGCGGCGGTGGCGGTGGCGAGCGGCATCGCGCCGCTTGCGATCGCAACCGATGGCGGCGGCTCGACGCGGATTCCCGCCGCTTGCAACGGCGTGGTCGGGCTGAAGCAGAGCAATGGCGTCATCCCGCATAGCCAGGCGCTGGACGTGTTCGGCAACCAGACCTATGTCACGCCGATGACGCGGTCCGTCCCCGACACCGCGCTGATGATGCAGGCGATGGCCGGCGAGGATTCTTGCGATCCCTGGTCGATCGGCGTTCCCGTGCCCGACTTCATCGGCACGGCCGCCCCGCGTGGCGATCTGCGTGGGCAGAAAATCCTGTATTGCCTGTCGCCACCCGGACGCCCGGTATCTGTCGACGTCGAGGCCGGCTTCAAGGCGAGCCTCGATCGACTCGCGGGCCTAGGTGCCGAGCTCGAAGAGTTTTCGGGCGAGGGGTTCGACATCGAGCCGATCTGGCGCGCCATCAATCACACGGTCTGGCGGACGCGCTTTGCAAAATTCGCGGCCGAGCATGGGGACGCGCTGAGCGAGGCCTTCCTCAGGCAGCTTGCGCTCGCCACCGACTTCAGCGGCGTTGCCTATCAGGAGGCGATGTTCGCGCGCACGGCGCTGTTCCGCCGGGTGCAGTCCCTGCTTGCGCATGGGCATCTGCTGGCGATGCCGACCCTCACCCGCACCGCCCTGCCGATCGATCAGGACCTGTTCGGCACCATCGAGATCGACGGCAAGCAGTTTGACAGCGTCCGGCCGCACTGGTTCCCCTGGACCATGCCGTTCAACATGACCGGACACCCCGCGCTCAGTCTGCCCTGCGGCTTCGGCCGCGACGGCCTGCCGATCGGCTTGCAACTCGTCGGCCGCTTCCGCGCTGATGCGGACTTGCTGCGCGTGAGCGCGCTGTTCGAGGCGTCGCATGACCTCCTGTCCCGCTGGCCCGGCTGAGGTGAGGCACATGCCGCAAGGGACTTGTTTGCAAAGCACTTGCCTCCGATGCCCGGACATGTTGATCGTGCTGCGGATGAGCCCTGAATCCGAGCGCGCATGAGCGTATTTGTCCTCCGACGTGTGCTGACCCTGCTGGCGACGCTGGTCGGCGCGTCCGTGATCATTTTCCTGGTGCTGGATGCGCTTCCGGGCAACGCCGCGCAGATGCTGATGGGCGCCGACGCCTCGCCAGATGCGGTCCGCGCGCTCACCGTCAAGCTCGGGCTCGACCAGCCGCTGGCGGTTCGCTATCTGCATTGGATCAAAGGGCTGCTCGTCGGCGATCTCGGCAACTCCTATGTCTACGGCACACCGGTCGCCAGCCTGATCGTGGAGCGGCTGGTGTTGACCATTCCGCTCGCGATGATGTCCATGCTGATCACGGTGACGCTGGCGCTCTCGGCCGGCATCTACACCGCCGCCAACCACAACAAGCTCGGCGACGTCGGCGTGATGTCGCTGACGCAGATCGGCATCGCGCTGCCGAATTTCTGGTTCGCAATCCTGCTGGTGCTACTGTTCTCGGTACGGCTGCAATGGCTCTCCGCGGGCGGCTTTCCCGGTTGGGAGGACGGCGTCTGGCTCGGCATCAAGTCGCTGCTGCTGCCGGCGGTGTCGCTTGCGGTCGTGCAGGCCGCGATCCTCGCACGCGTCACGCGCTCGGCTGTGCTGGAAGTGCTGCGCGAAGACTTCGTCCGCACGGCGCGCGCGAAGGGCCTCGGCAAGCGCGAGGTACTGTGGAGTCATGTGCTGCGCAACGCCATGATCCCTGTGATGACGGTCATGGGCCTGCAATTCGCCAATCTGCTCGCCGGCACCATCGTGATCGAGAACGTGTTCTATCTGCCGGGGCTCGGCCGCCTGATCTTTCAGTCGATCGCCAACCGCGACCTCATCGTGGTGCGCAACTGCGTGATGCTGCTCGCGACCATGGTGGTCATCGTCAATTTCGTGGTCGACGTGCTCTATGCCTTCGTCGATCCCCGCATCAAGGTCCACGATCTGTGAGCGCGCCGTTGACCACCCTCGTCGACGCGCCGGCCGTAGCGCGCCCTCTGCCGGCCCGGACCTTCTGGCGCCGCGCGCTGCGTCATCGCAGCTTCGTGCTCGGCGGCGCGCTGAGCCTGCTGGTTCTCGCCTCGGCGCTGCTGTCGCTGGTGTGGACGCCCTGGTCGCCCTATGAGATCGACATCGCGTCAAAGCTCCGGCCGCCCTCGGCCGCGCACTGGCTCGGCACCGACGTCTTCGGCCGCGACATCGTTTCGCTGCTGCTCGCCGGCGCCCGCTCCACCATCATGGTCGGCATCATCGCGGTCAGCATCGGCCTCACCTTCGGCGTCTGTCTCGGCCTCATCGCGTCGGCCAGGCGCGGCTGGACCGAAGAGATCATCATGCGCTTCTCCGATTTCACCTTCGCCTTTCCGGCCGTGCTCTCGGCGATCATGCTCGCCGCGGTCGTGGGGCCCGGCATGGTGACCTCGATCGTCGCCATCGGCATCTTCCAGATCCCGACGCTGATCCGGCTGACGCGCGGCTCGGCCAACGCGATCTGGGCGCGCGAATTCGTGCTGGCCGCGCGCGCCGCGGGGAAAGGGCGCTTTCGCATCACCATCGAGCACGTGCTGCCCAACATCATGTCGATTCTGATCGTACAGGCGACGATCCAGTTTGCGCTCGCGATCCTTGCCGAAGCCGCCTTGTCGTATCTCGGTCTCGGCACGCAGCCGCCGCAGCCGTCCTGGGGACGGATGCTGAACGACGCGCAGTCGCTGCTGTTCCAGTCGCCGATGCTCGCCGTCTACCCGGGTGCTGCGATTGCAATCGCGGTGCTCGGCCTCAATCTGCTCGGCGACGGACTGCGCGATCTGCTCGACCCTCGACTGGCGCGGGAGCGATGATGATGAGCGAGCGCTCGTCCATGCCGTTGATCGAGGTTGTCAATCTCGGCGTGCGCCTCAACACCAGCCGCGGGCCGGCGCAGGCCGTGCGCGGCGTCAGCTTTGCGCTGAAGCGCGGCGAGACGCTCGGGCTCGTCGGCGAATCCGGCTGCGGCAAGTCGGTCACCGCGTTGTCGCTGATGGGGCTGCTGCCGGATAGCGCGTCCGTCACCGGCAGCATCAAGCTGGATGGCGGCGAACTCGCTGGTTTGTCGGACGCGGAATATTGTCGGCTGCGCGGCAATCGCATCAGCATGATCTTCCAGGAGCCGATGACTGCGCTCGATCCGATGCACACGATCGGCAACCAGGTCGCCGAGCCGCTGCGGCGTCACAGGAAATTTTCGGCATCGCAGGCGCGGCGAGAGGCGATCGCCTTGCTCGACCGCGTCGGGTTGCCTGATCCGGCCAGGCGCGTCGACGCTTATCCGCACCAGTTTTCCGGCGGCCAGCGTCAGCGCGTCACGATCGCGATGGCGCTCGCCTGCGAGCCCGACCTTCTGATCGCGGACGAGCCGACCACGGCGCTCGACGTCACCATCCAGGGCCAGATCCTCGACCTCATCGCCGATCTCATCGAGGAGCGCGGCATGTCGATGATCCTGATCTCGCACGATCTCGGCGTCATCGCCGAGAACGTGCAGCGCATGATGGTGATGTACGGCGGCACGATCATCGAGAGCGGACCGACCGACGAGGTGTTCCGCCGGATGGGCCATCCCTACACGCAGGGCCTGTTCCGCGCCCGACCGAAACTCGGCGCACGCAAGGGGACGCGGCTGACGACGATATCGGGCACGGTGCCGGAGCTCGCCGATCTGCCTTCCGGTTGCACCTTCGCCGATCGGTGTCCGCTCGTGATCGAGCAGTGCCGGGCTGCGCTTCCAGCAATGGTGGACGTCGGACCGGGCCATTTCGTGCGCTGCATCCGGACGGACGTGTCGATGGCCGAACGCGTCGGAGCGCTGACCGTATGAGCACGGCGCCTCTTCTCGACGTGAAGGATCTCGAGCAGCGCTACACGTTGCCGCGCGAAAGCGTGTTCCGCCCGCCCGGGCAGGTGCGCGCGCTCAACGGTGTCAGCGTGCGGGTCGACGCCGGCAAGAGCCTCGGCATCGTCGGCGAATCCGGCTCCGGCAAGTCGACATTCGCGCGGGTGGTGATGGCGCTGGAGCGGCCGACATCGGGGCAGGTCGCGCTGCTCGGCCGCGACCTCAACCGCATCTCCGCGGACGAGTTGCGCCGCGCCCGCCGCGATTTCCAGATGGTGTTCCAGGATCCCTACGGATCGCTCGACCCGCGCCAGACCATCGCGCGCATCGTCGCCGAACCGCTCACCGTGCTGGAGGGGATTGATCGCACGACGCTACGTGCCCGCGTCTCCGCAGTGCTACGGCAGGTGGGTCTGCGCGATGCCGACATGGACAAATATCCACACGAGTTCTCCGGCGGCCAGCGCCAGCGCATCGCCATTGCGCGCGCGCTGATCACCCAGCCGAAGCTGATCGTCGCCGACGAGCCGGTCTCCGCGCTCGACGTTTCCGTGCAGGCGCAAGTCTTGAACCTGATGCAGGACCTCCAGGAGCAGTTCGGCCTCAGTTACGTCCTGATCAGCCACGACCTGGCCGTCGTCGACTATCTCTGCGACGAGGTCGCGGTGATGTATCTGGGCCGGATCGTCGAACAGGGCAGGCCTGAGGATTTGTTCGAGCGTTGCGCCCATCCCTATACGCGAGCGCTGCTGGAGGCCGTGCCGCGGCTGCGCGCCGGCGGAGGCCGGCGGCGGCGCGGAGCCCAGGCGATCGCCTCGCAATCGGCGGCCGCGACCGGCTGCCCCTATGTCTCGCGGTGCGCGCTAGCCGACCAGCATTGCCGCGAGGTTCTGCCTGAGCTACGCAAGGTGGGCGAGACGCATCTGGCCGCTTGCCACAAGGCGGAAGCCGTGATGGCGTTGCCGCAATTGCCCGTGGAAGGTTAGCGTCCGCGGCAGGATTGGCGTAGGCTTGAGACAAGACAAGGCCGGGGAGTTACGCATGTTCAGGAAACTATCGATCGTCGCATTCGCCGCCGCACTTGCCGCTGCTCCGTTGCCGGTGCTGGCTCAGAGCAAGAAGGACAGCGTCGTCATGGCGATGGCGCTGGAACCGCCGGGGCTCGATCCCACCAACGCCGCCGCCGCCGCGATCGCCGAGGTCACGCTCTACAACATCTATGAGACCCTGACCAAGATCAACGAGGACGGCACCACCTCGCCCCTGCTGGCGGAGAGCTGGACTGCATCGCCCGATCTGAAGACCTATACGTTCAAGCTGCGCAAGGGCGTCAAGTTCCACAACGGCGAGCCGTTCGACTCCGCAGCCGTGAAGTTCTCGTTCGAGCGCAACGCGGTCCCCACCAGCACCAACAAGGACAAGAGCCTGTTCCAGAGCTTCGAGAAGGTCGATGCGCCCGACGCCGACACGGTCGTGATCAGCCTGAAAAATTCCGAGCCGAACCTGCCGTTCCTGCTGGGGCAGGCGAGCGGCTCGATCGTCGAGCCGAAGAGCGCTGCCACCAATATCACGCAGCCGGTCGGGACCGGGCCCTATCAGCTGGGCGCCTGGGCCAAGGGCTCCTCGATGACCCTGACCAAATGGGCTGACTATCGCAACGCCGCCGCGATCAAGCTCGCGAAGGTGACGATCCGCTTCATCTCCGATCCGTCCGCACAGACGGCGGCGCTGCTGTCGGGCGACGTCGACGCGTTTCCCCGGGTGTCGGCCCAGCGCACCATCGCGCAGTTCAAGGCGGATCCGCGCTTCAACGTTATGGTCGGCGGCTCCAGGGCCAAGACCATCGTCGGTATCAACCATCGCAAAAAGCCGCTCGACGATGTTCGCGTGCGCCGTGCCATCCTCGCCGCGATCGATCGCAAGGCGATGATCGACGGTGCGGTCGACGGTTTCGGCACGCCGATCGGAAGCTTCTACGTGCCGGGCGCGCTCGGCTATGTCGACACGACAGGCATCAACCCCTACGATCCCGAGAAGGCCAAGAAGCTGCTAGCCGAAGCCGGCGTTACCACCCCGCTCGAGCTGTCGTTGAAGCTGCCGCCGCCGTCCTATGCGCGCCAGGGCGGCGAGGTCCTCGCGGCCCAGCTTGCCAAGGTCGGC
Organism: Bradyrhizobium sp. MI1.4; assembly: GCF_055811315.1. NCBI lineage: Bacteria > Pseudomonadati > Pseudomonadota > Alphaproteobacteria > Hyphomicrobiales > Nitrobacteraceae > Bradyrhizobium > Bradyrhizobium sp. MI1.4. The sequence continues at coordinate 6,762 of NZ_JBVVPP010000025.1, forward strand.
ATCATCGCCAAGATCGAGAACGTCGAATGGGCGCAATGGCTGTCGCAGGTGTTCGCCGGCAATGGTCCGCATAATTTCGACCTCACCATCGTCAGCCATGTCGAGCCGTTCGATCTCGTCAAGATCACCGAGCCGGACTACTATCTCGGCTACAACAACGACGCCTTCAACGCGCTCTACAAGCAGATCGTGTCGACGCCGGATGAAGCCGCCCGTGCCAAGCTTCTCGGCGACGCCCAGCGCATGCTGGCCACCGATGCAGTCTCGGGCTATTTGTACCAGCCGCAGCTGATCACCATCACCAACAAGAAGCTGAAGGGCGTCTGGAAGGACGTACCCCAATACGAGAACGATTTCTCGACATGGGCGTGGGAGTAGGGCGCGCATGTCGATTGCGCGATGTCGGTGACGATCTCTCCCAACGGAAGAGATCGTCACGAGACCCGGTCCAAACAAAAAACCTGAAGAACAACCCCATGCACAGTAGCCGAGGGTAGTGATTTCAATGACTTGCGCGCGACGCGATTGATGAGTTGCGCGTCGCGCGATGCCGTTGACGCGTCGGGCAAAACACTGGCATGATGGCATCATCGAAGAAGGCCGCGCCCGCTTGGTTTGATTGGGTCGCTCGATGCTCCCCCGACTTTGAACGTTCGGAACCCTCATGCGTTAGCTCGGCGCAGGATGGCCGCAGGCCGTGCGATCCGGCGCGAGGGTATGCGGAGTTCGGTTCTTGCTCAAACTATACAGGTGGCCATCCGACGACTGGCAGAAGATCGGCGCGGAGATGCCCTCCGAGATCATCTGGGCTGATCTATTGGACGCAACCGCGGAGGAAAAGCAGTTCGTCGAACGATTGCTCGGGATACGCGTTCCGTCCGAGGATTCGCTCAGCGAGATCGAAGCGTCGAGCCGCCTGATCCTCGACAACGGCACGCTCTATCTCAGCTCGCCGGCGGTCCGGCTCAACGAGAACGACGAGGCCGAGATCACGCCGGTGGGATTCGTCATCGGACCGCACGTGCTGGTGACGGTGCGTTTCGCGCAGCTGCCGATCTTCGAGGACATCGGCAAGCGCATCGGTTCCGATGACAGCCTGGAGAACGGCATGTGCGTGTTCACCAGCCTGATCGAGGCCATGGTCGACCGCGGCGCCGATGTCCTTGAGCATCTCGGCGCGAAGGTCGACAGGCTCTCGCGGGACGTCTTCAAGGGCGGGCTCGTTCGCAGCAAGCGGCCGGTCCGCTCCAGCCGGCGGATGCGCGAGGCGCTGGAAAACATCGGCGAGTTGGCGGATCGGCTCGCCAAGGCGCGCGATGTCCTGCTTGGTGTTGGCCGCATCGCTTCATTCGCCGGCGATGTCGGGGGTGAATGGATCACCGCCGCGTCGAAGAAGCGGCTCGAAGCCGTCTCCAAGGATGTCGCTTCGCTCGGCGATTACGAGACGCGATTGTCGGACAAGATCCAGCTTCTGCTCGATGCCGTGCTCGGCTTCATCAACATCCAGCAGAACGAGCTGTTCAAGATCTTGACGATCGTCTCGGTCGTCGGCGTGCCGCCCACGATTCTGGTCGGCATCTGGGGCATGAACTTCAAGCACATGCCGGAGCTGGACTGGACCTTCGGCTATCCGCTGGCGTGGCTCGCCATCATTGCCAGCGGCGTGCTGCCGCTGATCTGGTTCAAGCGGCGCGGCTGGTTCGAATGAAGCCGCGGCGCACCGTTCGAAATCGATGCGCCGCTTCTTCTGTCAGGCGACTTCGGCGGCGAATTTGCCGATCCAGTCGCGGGCAAGCGTCACGTCGGCCTGCGATAATTGATGGCCCGCCGGCAGGACCTTGTGACCGACCTGCGCGCCCGCTTCGGAAAGCAGTGATGCGAGCCGGGCCGAATTGCTCGCCGGCACGATCGGATCAGCCTGCCCGGACAACAGCAGGATCGGCTTGCCTGCGAGGTTGACCTTGGGCGGATCCGACAGCGGCACCATGGCGCGGAGCAGGATCGCACCAGCAAGCGCGTCCGGCTTCAGCAACAACAGCGCGGCTGCGATGTTGGCGCCGTTGGAGAAGCCGACCGCGACCGGCGCGGCGAGGCCATATCGCTGCCGCGCTTCCGCAACGAAGTCGCCGAGCTCAAGGGCGCGGCGGCGCACGTCGTCCTCGTCGAACACGCCCTCAGTGAGGCGGCGGAAGAAGCGCGGCATGCCGTGTTCGAGCACGCGGCCGCGCGGCGATAGCAGGGCCGAGCCGGGCGAGATCATCTTGCCGAGCCCGAGCAGGTCGTTCTCGTCGCCGCCGGTGCCGTGCAGCAGCAGGAGAGGAGGAGAGCCCGCGTCACGCGCGGGCTCGAAACGATGGATGAATGAACTCTCGGTCACGACACCCTCTCTTCCAGGTTCGGCAACACGCCCTCGATCTGCTTGCGCTGTGCTTCGAGGAAGCTCGGCAGCTTCAGGTCGTGTCCCAGCGTTGCCACGGGCTCGTCGACGGCGAAGCCTGGGATGTCGGTCGCGATCTCGAACAGCACGCCGCCGGGCTCGCGGAAGTAGATCGAGCGGAAGTAGTTGCGGTCGCGCTGTTCGGTCGGGTGCAGGCCGTGATTGCTCACGAGCCTTTGCGCCATCTTGCCCTGCTCGGCGTCATCGGCCGCGCGGAAGGCGATGTGATGCACGGAGCCGCCACCTTGGTGTCCGCGCAGGAAGCCCTTGGCTTCGTAGATGTCGACGACGCTGCCTTCGGCATCGCCCGGTGCCTTGAAGCGGATCACCGAGCCTTCGCGCGCCGTCCCCTTGAAGCCGAACACGTCGGTGAGGACGGCAGCCGTTTTTGCCGCGCTGTCGAGCAGCAAGGTCACGCCATGGAAGCCGCGGATCGCATGCTCGGCCGGCACCTCGCCATTGCTCCAGCCGGGCTCGCTCTCGGCGCCGGGGATACCGACGAGCGCGAGCGCCATGCCATCAGGGTCTGTGAACGGCAGCACGGACTCGCCAAAACGCTTCTCCAGCGCCTCATAAGCGATGCCCTTCTCGACGAAGCGTTGCGTCCAATAGCCGAGCGAGCTTTGCGGCACGCGGAAGGCGGTCTGGTGCGTCTCGCCGACGCCGCGGCGCCCGGCCGGCACGCCGGCCCAAGGAAAGAACGTCAGGATGGTGCCGGGGCGGCCGGTCTCGTCGCCATAATAGAAGTGATAGGTGCCGGGATCGTCGAAATTGACCGTCTTCTTGACGAAGCGCAGACCGAGATCACGGGTGTAAAAGCCGAAATTCCTGATGGGGTCGCCCGCGATCGCGGTCACATGGTGCAGTCCAGACATTGTCGGTCCTCCAAAGCTCGGGGAGCGGTCTTGCTCTGCAGGGAAATATCGTTCCGCTTTGGATTGGAGACAATCCATGCAAATATGACGGCTATGTCTACGATTTGGAAACAATCGCCGGCGCCAGCCCGTGGATAAGGTCGCCAGCCTGCGAGCCTTCGTAAAGGTGGTCGAAAGCGGCAGTTTTGCCGAGGCGGGCCGGCAGTTGCGGCTGTCACGCTCGGCGATCAGCAAATACATCGCCGACCTCGAAGAAAGCCTCGGCGTGCAGCTCCTGAACCGGACCACGCGCCATGCGAGCCCGACCGAGAACGGCCAGCGCTATTTCGAGCGCGCGGTCGTGATCCTGTCGGAGATCGAGGCGGCCGACCAGGCCGTGGCGCAAGCGCAATCGGCGCCGCGCGGCCTGTTGCGCGTCAACGCGCCGATGTCGTTCGGCACCCTGCGGCTCGGGCCGGTGCTTGCCGATTTCATGGCGCGATATCCGGAGCTGCAGCTCCAGCTCGTGCTCAGCGACGACCTGCTCGATCCCGTGCAGGACGGTTTTGACGTGACCTTGCGCATCGCGGAATTGGAATCGTCGAGTTTGATCGCGCGAAAGATCATCCCGGTGGCGCGCATGATCTGCGCTTCGCCCGATTATCTGGCGCGTCACGGCACCCCAAAACATCCGCAGGATCTGCGCGAACATGTCTCGCTGACCTACGGCTTCCTGCTCACTGGCAATCAGTGGAAGCTCACGGGAGCGGGCGGCGACCACTGGATCCAGCCGGCCTGGTCGCTCTGCGTCAACAATGCCGAGGTGCTGCGCGATGTCGCGATCAAGGGCAGGGGGCTCGCGCTGCTCCCGGAGTTCATCGCCGCCGACGCCTTGAGGACAGGCGAGCTGCGGACGGTGCTGGACAAGTATTCTGCGCCGCCGCTTGCGCTCTATGCGGTCTATCCGCCGACCCGACATCTGTCGGTGAAAGTGCGGCTGTTCATTGATTTCCTGGTCGAGCGCTTTGGCCGGGAGGGCGAGGCGTCAACCCGATCAAAATGACCCGCGCGGAAGGGCTGAGCCGAGATATGTCGGCTCCGCGCGGCTCGCTGCTCTATTTTTTGGTATCGAGGAATTGGCGTAACGCCTTCACGGTCACCGCCGGTTGCTCTTCCATCAGCCAATGACCGGCGTCCGGAATGACCAATTCGGTGACGTCAGTCGCGGCGTTTCGCATCACGACCGCCTCTGTCGCACCGAAGGATTTTTCGCCCCCGACAGCCAGCACGGGAATGGTCAACTTGGTCGCGATCGCCTTCTTGTTGTCCTCGGCGTCGGTTCGGATCGACCTGAACTGGGCGAACGCAGCACGCATGGCGCCCGGCCGCGCATAGAGCGCTGCGTAATGACGGCGTGTTGCGTCCGCGATCCTGGAAGGCGTCCCCGCGAAGTCATTCCAGAAGCGGTCGAGGTAGATGCGCTCGCGGCCCTTGACCAGCCGCTCCATGTCCGGGCCTCCGAGATCAAAATGCCAAAGCTGCGGGCTGCGAACCACCTCGTCCCATGGCGGCACCCCAGGCACTGGGGCATCCATCACGATCAGCTTCTCGGCCAGGTCGCGATAACGGGCCGCGTAGGCATAGGCCACCATGGTTCCGATGTCGTGGCCGACGACGACGGCCTTTTCGATGCCGAGCGCTGCGAGAACGGCCCGCATGTCGGCAGCCTGGGTCCATTTGTCGTAGCCATTGTCGGGCTTGCTCGAGAGGCCCATACCGCGAAGATCGGGCACGACAACGGTGTGGTCGCGCGCGATATCAGCGGCGAGCTTGACCCACATGTCGCCGGTATCACCAAAACCGTGGATCAGGATCACGACAGGCCCCTGACCGCCGACGCGAACATGAATCTGCGTGCCGTTGGCCGCGATGGTTTTGGTCTTGAAGCCGGACGGAAACTGTTCGACCTCGGCGCGCGCGGCAGGGGCGAGCAGCATGAGAAGAATGGCGAGACATCTTGCGCGCACCGGCGCCTCCGATCATCTTGTATCTCAGTCCAGTGACTGAACGCTGTTAGGCCGGCCGGAGCAGATCGTCCAGCGCGCTCATCGAGGCCTCTCGAAGCGCGGCGAGTTCGCGGGCGGCTCTCTCGCATTCGGGCCGGGACATCGTGACTGCCGCCAGCTCGACCTCACGGCAGAATTCGAAAAGGCGGACGAGGCCGAGCGCACTCGCGCCGCTGCCGAGCTGGTGCGCGCAGCGCGCGAGCTGCGCGGGATCGTCAGTCGCCGCAGCCTTGGCAATCTCCTCGACCAGCTTTTCGCTCGTCAGTTCCAGCAGGTCGTGGAGTTTTGCGATCTGCGCCGCGCCCAGCAGCTCCTTCTGGTCATCAAGGAAATGCCGGTCGATCAATGCGCCTGCGGCGAGTTGCGGCGCGGCCGGCTGGTTCTGGGCATCGTCCTCGATCGCCTCGCGCAGCGCATTGATCAGGATCGGCTTGCTGACGATCCTGGCAATGCCTGCCCCCGCGAGCCGCTCGCGGGCGCGGCCCGACATGTCCGCGGTTACCGCGATGATGCGCGGCATGGTCGGCAGACCGAGCTTGCGGATCCGCGATGCCGCCTCGACGCCGTCCATGTCGGGCATGTGCAGATCCATCAGGATGATGTCGAACGCCTGATCGCGGGGGAGCGCGACGGCCGACGCGCCGTTCGTGGCGATGGTGGCGTGGTGGCCGAGCCTCTTCAACATCGCTTCACCGACCTCGCAATTGACGGGGTCGTCGTCGACCAGCAGCACGCGAAGCTGCCGTGATGGCGGCTGAACCGCGCCTTGCGCGATGTCGGTGGTGGCGAGGCCAAGCGGTACCTCAAGCATGAAGGAGCTGCCCGTACCCGGCGTGCTCGCCACCGTCAGCTCGCCGCGCATCAGGCGGGTGAGGCGCCGCGCGATCGCCAGTCCAAGGCCGGTGCCGCCGAACCGCCGCGCGATACTGTCGTCAGCCTGGACGAAATCCTCGAAAATCCGCTCGTGCATGTCGGGCGCGATGCCGATGCCGGTATCGCGCACGGTGATGCGCAGCAGGACATGATCGTCATGTCTCTCGGCGGCCGCGCTCAAGCCGATGCCGCCGCGCGGGGTGAACTTGATCGCGTTGCCGATCAGATTGAGCAGGATGCGATTGAGCCGCACCGGATCGCCGTGCACGGAGGTATTGACCGTCGCATCGCAGGCGAGATCGAAAGTCAGGCCCTTGTCAGAGGCCTGCGGACGCATCAGATCGGCGGCCGTCTCGATGAGCTGGTCGAGGCGGAAATCGCGGGTCTCCAGAGTCTCGGCGCTGGCCTCCAGGCGCGCATATTCGAGGATGCCGTCGACCAGCGCGATCAGCGTTTCGCCCGACGCGGCCGCGGTCGTGAGGTGGCGCCGCTGCGCTTCGCCGAGACTGCCGTCGTCGAGCAGTTGCAGCACGCCCATGACGCCGTTCAGCGGCGTGCGCAGCTCGTGGCTGACGACCGCGAGAAAGCGCGATTTGGTCTCGTTGGCCGCGACCGCCGCGCTGCGCGCACGCTCGGCGGCATCGTGCTCGGCAAGGGCCTGGTCGCGGGTCTTTTCCAGTTCGGAGGTGCGCTCGATCACCTTGCGCTCGAGCGTCGCATAGGATTCGCGCAAGTGAGCGGCCATCCGGTTGAATTGATCGCCGAGCGCCTCCAGCTCGTCGCCGGTCTTGATCGCGAGCCGCAGGCTGAGGTCGCCGCTGCCGATCCGCCGCGCGCCCTGCGTCAGGATCTGGATCGGCACGGTCATGCGCCGGCTCAGAAAGAGAGAGACCAGCACCGCACATGCCAGCAGGATGACCAGGAGAAAAGTCGAGCGCCCGATCGACGCATAGATCGGCGCATAGGCCTCGGTGAGCGGCAGCTCGACGAACACCAGCCAGCCCAACGAGGGGACCGTCGCATAGGTCGACAGCACGCGTTGACCGGACAGATCCTCCTTGACCAGGCCGCCGGAGGGCGGCCCGATGCCATCGAGCGCGGCTCGGACGTCGGGATGGCCGGAGAGATCGCTGCGGCGCAGCGCCCGCCACAAATCGGGATGCGCGATCAGGATACCCATGCGATCGACCACATAGGCCTTGCCGGTGTTGCCGACCCTGATTCCGGCGACGAGGTCCCAGATGAAGCGAAGATTGACCTCGGCGACAATCACATCCGGCGCCAGGCCCGTTCCGCGCGTGGCGAGTGTCATGAACGGCTCGGTGTCGCCGAGGAAGTAGACCGGCCCGTAATATGCGCGGCTTTCGTTGGCGCCGCGGAAGGCCTGCGAGGCGGAGAGGTCGGTCTTGCTGCCGATCCTGTCCGCGACACGGCGCGACACGCGCACCTGCTCGCGGCCTTGGGCGTCGAGCTCGGCGATGTCCGCAATCGCAGGCGAGAGGCGCAGGAGGCGGATGGCGTTCAGGCGCTGGTCCTCGTTCGTGGACAGCTCGGGGGGCAGGCGCGAGAGCCATCTGATCTGGTTTTCGATCTGGCCAATGAACTGGCCGATCTGGACGGCGGCGCTTGCTGCCTGCTCGCGCTGGGTCGCCGCCAGGAGTTGCTTCTGCTCGCGATAGGAGAACCAGACGTCGAAGCCGGTGTTGATGGCGAGCGCGGCGAAAGCGAGCGCGACGATCGAGTAGAGGTATTTGCGGAACAGCCGGCCGGGAGGTGGCCGCAAATCTCCCTGGTCGATCGTCTCGTTCACTCGCGGATCTCGTCGGCGCGCGCGAGCAGTGTGAATGGTATCGTCAAATCCAGCGTGCGAGCGACCGTGCGGTTGATCAGGAGCTCGTATTTTCGCGGCGATTGCACCGGCAGATCTCCGGCCTTGGTACCGCGCAGGATGAGATCGACATAGTCGGCCGAGCGCACTTCGAGCGTCGGCCCGTAGCTCATCAGCCCGCCCGCATCCATGAAATAATAGAACGGGTAAATCGCAGGGACGCGATATTTGGCCGCCGCCGCCACCGCCGCCTGCCGGTGGACCACCAGGAAGCTGTCGACCAGCGCAATCATTGCCGCCTTGGGGGGAGCGGAAAAGGGCCTGACGGCTTCGTCGATCTCCGTTGGCGCGCTGACGGGGGCGGGGATCACGGACACGCCGGCCAGTGCTGCCTCTTGCTCGATGGAATCGAGGAAGAAACGGCCGCCGCGAGGAGTGGTCGCCGGGTTGTACAGGATACCGACGCGCGCAAGATCCGGCACGGCCTCCCGGATGAGCTGAAGCCATTTGCCGCCCATCTCGGCGGTGCTGTTGGTGAAGCCGGTCACGTTGCCGCCGGGATGAGCAAGGCTTTCGACGAAGCCGTTGCCGACGGGATCGTTGGCGGTCGCGAACACGATCGGGATGGTTTTTGTGGCTTCCAGGACGGCCGCGGTTTCGACCGTCGAGCCGGTCAGGATCACATCCGGCTTGAGCGCCAGCAATTCCTGAACCGCGGTCTTCAGCCGATCCGGCGCGCCGAAGGTCGATCGGAGCTCGAGGCGGAAATTGACGCCTTCGACCCAGCCTCGCTGCCTCAAGCCCACGATGAGGCCACCCAGGCGGGAGGTCGGGCTGTCGATCATGCTCCTTCTGGTCAGCTCGTCGTCGAGCGGCAACGCCGTCAGCGATCCCACGACCCGCACGCGATCAGATGTTGCGCCGAGCGCCAGCCACCCCGCGGCGGTCGTGCTGGCAAGGCGAATGAACCCGCGGCGATCGACCGCGAGAGCGGAAGGCCGTTCGGTCATGACATTCTTTGCATGGTGGCTAGCCCCAGGCGCATGCTTAGCGCGAACGGCCGGCATCCACAATTGACGAAAAAATGCGCTTGTGACTGCTCATTCGCAGCGTTTGGCAGTCCGATACCGTATTCCTACGTCGGCAGTCGCTCGCAACACGGAAGATGGATATCCGGCGTGGCCTGATTAACGCTGCAGCGTGAATTCCTCTGCCCCCCGCCGCTGCTCCCACTTCGCCTGTTCCAGCTCGGGCCGGTCGCATTCGACTTCCGGATAGCCGATACAGAGATAGGCGATGAATTTCCAGGTGTCGGGCACGTCGAGAATGGCGTGGATGCGATTCGGATGGAGGATCGATACCCAGCCAAGCCCGATGCCCTCGGCGCGCGCGGCCAGCCACATCGCGGTGATCGCCGCAACCACGGAATATTCCGTCGTCTCCGGCATCGTCGCGCGGCCGAGGCCGTGACCGGTGTCGCTGGCCTTGTCCGCGAACACGGCGAGGTGGCCGGGGGCCTGTTCGAGACCCGACAGTTTCAGCGTGGCATAGCGTGCTGCGCGCTCACCGGCATAGGAATTCAGCGCGTCCGCGTTGCACGCTTTGAAGTCGTCGATCACGGCGCGACGCCGTGCGGCCTCATCGACGATGACGAAGCGCCAGGGCTGGCTGAGGCCGACCGAGGGTGAGAGACAGGCCGTCTCGATCAGGCGATCGATGGCGCCGTCCGGCAACGGATCGGCGCGAAAGCGGCGCACGTCGCGGCGCCACACGAACAGCTCGCGCAAGTGCTGGCGGAAGGTGTCGTCGAATTCGACCATTGCGTCACCCTCCGATCTGGAAAGCTGCGGCAACCAGCAGGATCAGAATCTCGCCGGTCTGCTCGAACGCGCCGAGGATGTCGCCGGTCTGCCCGCCGATCTGGCGGATGGCAAGTCGCGCCAGCATCAGGCCGGAGAGAGCGAGCAGGATCAGGCTCACCAGCGCCTTGCCCGGCCCAAGCGCGAGCACGAGCGCGAGGATTCCAACAGCGAATGCGATCGCAACGCTGCGGCCCGGCGGTGATCCCGCACTCGCCGACAGGCCGTCAGGTCGCGCAGGCGCGACCTGACACATGAAGGCCGGCAAGCCCGCGCGGGCCGCAGTGTGCGCAGCGCACAGTGCGAGCGCGACGACCCACGGATTGGCGATCGTCGCGAGCGCGCTCCAGCGCAGGCCGAACGACAGGATCAGCGCGCAGACGCCATAGGTGCCGATCCGGCTGTCGCGCATGATCTCGAGCTTGCGCTCGCGGGTGCGGCCGCCGCCGAGCCCGTCGGCGGTATCGGCAAGGCCGTCCTCGTGCAGCGCGCCGGTGACGAGGGCGGTCGCGGCCAGCGCGAGCAGGGCGGCAAGGTTCGGCGACAGACCCAACAGGCTCGCGACCTTGTAGACCAAGGCGCCGGCAAGGCCGACCAGCAGTCCCGCGACTGGAAGAGCCCAGGTCGCGCGTGCGACGGCGCCGTCAGCTGCGGGCTTCGACAATGCGACGGGGAGGATTGTCACGAACGATGCCGCCATCCTGAGATCGGCGATGACGTCTCGCAAAAATTGGTCGCGCGGCATCATTTCAGTTTCATCGGCAGGCCGGCGACGACGAACTCGGCCTCGTCCGCAACGGCCGCGATGGCCTGGTTCATGAAGCCGGCGGCGTCGCGGAAGCTCCGCGCCAGCGCATTGTCGGGGACGATGCCGAGGCCGACTTCGTTGGTGACGAAGACGACGGGGCTCTTCTGGCCGCGCAGGAAGAGGGCGAGCTTCATGACTTCGTGATCCCAGTTGCGCTGCGCAAGCATCATGTTGGAGAGCCACAGGGTCAGGCAGTCCACCAGTCTAGGCCCGCCGCCATCGGTCTCGATCAGCGCCTGCAGAAGATCGAGCGGTACCTCCCGCTCGATCCAATCGGTTGAGCGGCGTCTGCGATGCTTTTCGATGCGTGCTTCCATTTCCGCGTCGAGCGCCTCGGCCGTCGCGATGTAGACGGGTCGGCCCGGAAAGCTGCGTGCGCGTTTTTCCGCATGGGCGCTCTTGCCCGATCGCGCTCCGCCCGTGATCAAGATGACGGCCATAAAAATCTCCTGTGGGTCTGACTAATCACCAAACGCGGCCAAAAACAAAGCCGAAATCCGCCAGCCGGGGGCTTGCGCTCCGGCCGTCGTTTGCGCAACAGGGGCGGGACAGGAGGCGGGTGTGGGTTTTGCGGGTGCGATGGCGGTGGCGATGGTGGTGGATGCCCTGTTGGGCTGGCCGTTGTGGTTGTTCGCGCGGATCGGCCATCCCGTCACCTGGCTGGGCGGGCTGATCTCTGCCATCGACACCTCGTGGAATCGACCGTCCGATCCGCCGGCATTTCGCCGCGCCGCGGGTCTTGCCGGAGCACTCGTCGTGATCGCGCTCGCTGTCGCGCTCGGCTGGGTGCTGCAGTCTCTGCTTCCCTTGGGATTGATCCAGCTCGTGCTGGTCGGGGTTCTGGCCTGGCCGCTGATCGCCTTGCGCTCGTTGCACGACCACGTTGCTGCCGTCGCAAATCCCATGCGGGCCGGTGATATCGCCGCCGCACGCGAGGCGGTCTCGCGCATCGTCGGCCGCGATCCCGCCGCGCTTGACGAGGCCGGGATCGCGCGCGCTGCGATCGAGAGCCTCGCCGAGAATGCGTCCGACGGCATCGTCGCACCGGTGTTCTGGGGCGCGCTGTTCGGTCTGCCCGGCATTTTGGGCTACAAGGCGATCAACACGCTGGACTCCATGATCGGCCATCGCTCTGAACGCCACGAAGCCTTCGGCTGGGCCGCGGCGCGCATCGACGATGTCGCCAATTTCATTCCGGCGCGGCTGACCGGACTTCTGTTCGTGCTGCTGGCGCCACGGCGATCAGAGGCGCTGTCGTGCATGACGCGGGATGCACGCCGTCACCGTTCGCCCAATGCCGGCTGGCCGGAAGCGGCCATGGCGGGCGCGCTTAGTGTGCGGCTCAGCGGTCCGCGGATCTATCACGGCAGCATCACGAACGAGCCATGGCTGAATGAAGCTGCGCGCGATCCGCTTGCCGCCGACATCGATCGAGGTTTGACGGTTTACCGCCGCACCATGCTGCTGCTCGCCGGCATCCTTGCGATCCTGGCCTTCGCGTGAAAGAACAGCGCATGCGCGAGCACGGTGGAAATCTCGATCAGGCCCAGCAGCGCTTCGGCGGTCGCGCGGAGGACTGGATCGATCTGTCGACCGGTATCAACCGCCTGCCTTATCCCGTGGGCGAGGTGAGTTCGCGCGCGTGGAGCGCGTTGCCGTCGCGCGCCGAGATCGAGGCGCTGCATCAGGCGGCGCGGCACGCTTACCGCACGAGCGCGGCGGTTGTCGCGCTCGGCGGCGCACAGGCGGCGATTCAACTGCTGCCGCAACTTGCGCCACCCGGCCGCGCGCGCATCCTCGCCCCGACCTACAACGAATATGCCGGGGTCCTCTCGGCCGCCGGCTGGGAGGTCCAGGAGGTCGGGGACTTCGACGCATTGGCGGGCGCGGACCTCGCCATAGTCGTCAATCCCAACAATCCCGACGGCCGATGCCACCCACCAAGGGATTTGCTGACGCTGCTGCCGCGCGTCGGTCGTCTCGTCGTCGACGAGAGTTTCGCCGATGTAGCCCCGCAGCTATCGCTTGCATCCGGGGACCGGCCGGGGCTGCTGATCCTGCGCTCCTTCGGAAAGTTCTATGGCCTTGCCGGCCTGCGGCTAGGCTTCGCGCTCGGCAATTCGTCCGACATCGCCAGGGTCGCGGCGATATCGGGACCTTGGCCGGTCTCGGGAGCGGCGATCGCGATCGGCTGCCGCGCTCTGCGTGACGATGCCTGGGCCGAGGCCACGTCCGCGCGGCTCGCGCGAGACTGCGTTCGCCTCGACGGCATGGTGCAGTCGCAAGGCTGGACGCTCGTTGGCGGGACGCAGCTGTTTCGTCTCTACGAGACGCCTGACGCGCCTGCCGCGCAGGAGAAGCTGGCGCGTCGCCATATCTGGTCTCGCGTGTTCGCGCGAGAGCCGACATGGCTGCGCCTCGGGCTTCCGGGCAGCGAATCCGAATGGACCCGCCTGGCCGACACTCTAGCGCGCTAGAGCGAGCAGGCCGTCGACATCGAGATGGGCTTCGATGTGATCGGCGAGCGCATCGAGCGCGCTCTCGACCCTTGCGTGATAGGGCTCGTCGCCGGCGGGAATGTCGAGCTTCGCCAAAAAGGCCTTGCGGAAATCATCCGACGTGAACAGGCCGTGCAGATAGCTGCCCTGCACGCGTCCGTCGCGCGAGATCGCGCCTTCCGGTTCGCCATTCAGCCTTGCGAATGGCCGCGCGCGATCCGGCCCATCAGTGCGGCCGATGTGGATTTCATAAGCCTCGATCGGCTGATTGGTGGCGGCATGCAGCGCCGCGACGCGTGTCAACGTCTTCTCCGAGCTCATCACCGTTTCCACATCCAGAAGTCCGAGACCCGGTGTGTCGCCGGCGGGGCCCTCGATCCCCTCGGGATCAGCGACGCTGCGTCCGAGCATCTGATAGCCGCCGCAGAGGCCGAGCACATGGCCGCCTCTGCGGTAATGCGCCAGGAGATCGATGTCCCAGCCCTGCGCGCGCAGAAAGGCGAGGTCGCCACGAGTGGATTTCGAGCCGGGAATGATGACGAGGCGCACGTCGCCGGGAATGGCCTCGCCCGGCCGCACCATCACGAGATCGACGCCAGGCTCGAGCTTGAGCGGATCGAGATCGTCGAAATTGGCGATTCGCGACAGCGCGAGACAGGCGATCTTGCATTGGCCCGGTTTGCGCGCATCGCTCAGGCCCAGCGCATCCTCGGCCGGCAGCTCGCCGGCGCGCGCGAACCAGGGCAGCACGCCGAGGCCGCGCCATGCGGTCTTTTCTTCGATTAGTCTGTAGCCGTCGTCGAACAATGTGGGATCGCCGCGGAACTTGTTGATGACAAATCCCTGGATCATCGCGGCATCGTCCGGGTCGATCACCGTCTTGATGCCGACGAGTTGCGCGATGACACCGCCGCGGTTGATGTCGCCAACCAGCACGACCGGCACGTCGGCCTTGCGCGCAAAACCCATATTGGCGATGTCGGCCTTGCGCAGGTTCACTTCGGCCGGACTGCCGGCACCCTCCACCAGAACGAGATCGGCGCGCGCCTTCAGCCGCTCGAAGCTCTCCAGCACGGCGCCCATCAATGACGGTTTCATCGCCGCATATTCACGCGCACGCGCGGTCGCGATGCGTTTTCCTTGCACGATCACCTGCGCGCCGACATCGGTCTCGGGCTTGAGCAGCACCGGGTTCATGTCGGTGTGCGGCTCGACGCCGGCGGCGAGCGCCTGGAGTGCCTGGGCGCGGCCGATCTCGCCGCCGTCAACGGTGACGGCTGCATTGTTCGACATGTTCTGCGGCTTGAACGGGACCACGCGCAGGCCGCGTCGCACAAAGGCGCGTGCGAGGCCGGCAACGATGAGCGACTTGCCCACGTCCGAGCCGGCTCCCTGGATCATCAATGCGCGCGCCATCGCGAGTTTCTTAGAACTCGACGCCGGCTTGCGCCTTGATGCCCGAGCGGAAGGGATGCTTGACCAGCGTCATCTCGGTGACGAGATCGGCGATCTCGATCAGCTCGTCCTTGGCGTTGCGGCCGGTGAGCACGACATGCGTCATCGGCGGCTTCTGCGTCGTGAGGAATTCGACGACCTCCGCGATGTCAAGATAGTCGTAGCGCAGCGCGATGTTGATCTCGTCGAGCACGACCATGCGGAGATTCTGGTCGAGGATCAGCTCCTTGGCCTTCTCCCAGCCGGCGCGCGCGGCGGCGATGTCGCGGGCGCGGTCCTGCGTCTCCCAGGTAAAACCCTCGCCCATGGCGTGGAATTGGCATAGGTCGCCGAAATGGCCGGTCAGCATGCGGCGCTCGCCGGTGTCCCAGGCGCCCTTGATGAACTGCACGACCGCGCAGGGGAAGCCATGGGCGACGCAGCGGACGATCATGCCGAAGGCCGAAGAGGACTTGCCCTTGCCGGCCCCGGTGTGGACGATGATCAGGCCCTTTTCGCCGCTCTTGGTCGCCATGATCTTGTCGCGGGCGACCTTCTTCTTCGCCATTTTCGAGGCGTGGCGGGCGTCGGTTTCGTCGGCCGTCTGGGTATCCGGTTCGGGCGTCATCGGACGGGGTCCTTCGGCTTGACAAGAGGCGGTCGGGGGCAAATGGTGGCCCGGCGTTGGTTCCTGTCCTACGACAGGCGAAGAGGGAATGCGATAGGGTCCGAATCGGCAAGATTTGGTTCCAAAATGCAGCCGCCCCCGCGACCGTGACCGGAGAGATGCCCGAAGCCACTGATCCCCTGGGGATCGGGAAGGCGGGGATCGAAGGGGAAACCCTGCTCCGCAAGCCGGGAGACCTGCCAACGCGGACGATTTTGGACCGGCGGACGGGGTGTTCCGCGACGGGGAAACGGGCCTTCGCAAGAACGGTTCGTGGGCCTCATCGCTTCCCGCTGTTTATTCTGGAAGAAGCGATGACCGTCACACTTCATGTCTGCATTACCTGCCGCGCCGGCGAGACACTTGGCGAAGGCGAGACGACGCCCGGCAAGCGCCTGCATGGCGCGATCCTCGAGGCCGGCGTGCCCGACGGCGTCAGCGTGGTTCCCGTCGAATGCCTGTCTGCATGCAACCAGGGTTGCTCCGTCGCGCTCAGCGCGCCCGGCCGCTGGTCCTATGTCTATGGCCGTCTGTCGGATGCGAATGCGAGCGATGTGGTCGCGGGCGCCGCGGCCTATGCGGCCGCGCCCGACGGCCTCGTGCCCTGGCGCAGCCGCCCGGAGATATTCCGCAAGCAATCGCTTGCCCGCATTCCCCCCATTTCCCCCTTGGCCGTCGTGCCGGAGGCCGCCGAATGAATTCGCTCGCAAAAGTCCCGGTCACGGTCGTCACGGGCTTTCTCGGCTCCGGCAAGACCACGCTGATCCAGCATCTGCTTGCCAATGCCAACGGCAAGAAGCTCGCGGTGCTCGTCAACGAGTTCGGCAGCGAGGGCGTCGATGGCGAGATTCTGAAATCCTGCGCCGATGCGAATTGCCCGGAAGAGAACATCATCGAGCTCGCCAATGGCTGCATCTGCTGCACCGTCGCCGACGATTTTATTCCGACCATGGAGAAGCTGCTGTCGCGGGCCGTCAAGCCCGATCACATCCTGATCGAGACCTCGGGCCTGGCGCTGCCCAAGCCGTTGCTCAAGGCGTTCGATTGGCCGGAGATCCGTTCGCGCATCACGGTCGACGGCGTGATCGCGCTGGCCGACGCCGAAGCTGTCGCCGCGGGCCGTTTTGCGCCCGACCCTGACGCCGTCGAAGCGCAGCGCGCGGCGGACGGCAATCTCGACCATGAGACGCCACTGTCGGAAGTGTTTGAGGACCAGATCGCCTGCGCCGACATCGTGCTGCTGACCAAGGCCGATCTTGCGGGCGCGGCAGGCCTCGAAGCAGCCAAGGCGGCGATCACCGCCGAGATGTCGCGCCGCGTGCCGATGCTGGCGATCACCGACGGCGCGATCGACGCGCGCCTCATCCTCGGCCTCGGTGCTGCCGCCGAGAACGATCTCGCCGCGCGTCCCTCGCATCACGACGGCGAAGAGGATCACGAGCACGACGATTTTGCGTCCGTCGTGATCGATCTTCCTGAGGTCACCGATATCGAAGCGCTGGTTGCATCCGTTCAGCGTCTGGCGCGCGAGCAGAATGTGCTGCGCGTCAAGGGTTACATCGCGGTGCAAGGCAAGCCGATGCGCCTCTTGCTGCAAGCGGTGGGCGAGCGCGTGCGCCACCAGTTCGACCAGCCCTGGGGCGCGGGTGCGAGGCAGTCAAAGCTGGTCGTGATCGGCGAGCACGGCGATATCGACGAGGCCGCGATCAAGGCGGGACTCGGTCTTTCAGGATCCGGTATCTGATGCACGTCGTCTTCCGCGAGAGCCGCGGTCTCGAGGAGACCGCGATACCAAGGGACATTGGCCAGGACCCGGCCGATCTCGTGGTGCTCTCGTATTCGGATTCCGATCTTGCCGCGTTCGCGGCCGGCTGGCGCCGTGGCCGCGACAGCCTGCCGTCGCTGCGGCTCGTCAATCTCGCAGAACTTCGTCATCCGCTCTCGGTCGACACCTATGTCGAACGCACGCTTGCGCACGCGCGCGGCATTCTCGTGCGTTTGATCGGCGGGGAATCCTATTGGCCGTATGGGCTCGCGGCCCTGCAGCAGCTGGCGAAGGAGCGCGGCATCGTGCTGGCCGTGCTGCCGGCCGACGGCCGCGACGATACGCGGCTGGACGCGTATTCGACCCTGCCGGTCTCGACGTTGCGGCGGCTCAAGGTGCTCTGCGACACCGGCGGCCCCGTCCCATCGCAAGCCGCGATCGCGCAGCTTGCGCTGGCTTCGGGCCTCTATGCGGGACCTGTTATCGGCGACATGACCGTGCCCGAGATGGGCTTTTACGATCCCGCGCGCGGCGTCATTGCCGCGCCGGCGTCGGGTGAGGGCAGGCCGCGCGCGCTCGTGGCCTTCTATCGCTCCTATCTCACCGCTGCCGACACCGGCCCGGTCGATGCCCTGATCGCCGCATTGCGCGAGAAGGGGTTCGACGCGTTTGGTGTCTTCGTTACCTCGCTGAAGGCTCCAGGCGTTGCAGATTGGTTGCGCGGATATCTCGCGCAAAATCCTCCGGCCGCGATCGTCAATGCGACCGCGTTCTCGGCGATGGGCGACGACGGCACGACGCCGTTCGACGCCGCATCCTGCCCCGTGTTCCAGGTCGCGCTCTCCACGGCCCGCCGCGAGGACTGGGCGAGCTCGCTCCGCGGCCTGTCGCCCGGCGACCTCGCGATGCATGTGGTGCTGCCCGAGGTCGACGGCCGCCTGTTCGCGGGCGTGGTGAGCTTCAAGTCTGCCGCGATGCGGGATCCCGATTTGCAATTTTCGCATCTGGCACACAGGCCTGACGAGGAGCGCGTGAAGGCCGTCGCCGCGCGCGTTGCGGCCTGGCGGCGCCTTGCGGAGACGCCGGCCGCTGACAAGCGGATGGCACTCGTGCTCTCCAACTATCCGGGCCGTCCGCATCAGATCGCGCACGCGGTGGGTCTCGATGCGCTGGCGTCGGTCGAGGCTTTGGTGTCCGACTTCGCGGAGGCCGGATTTGATCTCGATCCGGTCCATGCCCTCGGCGAGACGCTGCTCGAGCGGACCTTGAGCTGGAGCGTCGCCGATTACCGTGCTGCACTCTCGCGCCTTCCGCAAGTGTTGCAGGATGATCTCGCGCAAGCCTGGGGCGCGCTGGAGACCGATCCGGATTGTCGCGACGGCGCGTTCCATTTCGCTGCGATTCAATGCGGCCGGTCGATCATCGCGGTTCAGCCGGAGCGTGGCGATGCGACCGCGCGCGATGCCGACTATCACGATCTCGCCCGCACGCCGCGCCATGCCTATGTCGCGTTCTATCTCTGGCTCCGCGAGCAGGGCTGTGATGCCGTCGTGCACATGGGCGCGCACGGCACGCTGGAATGGCTGCCCGGAAAATCCGTGGCGCTGTCGCAGGCGTGCTGGCCGGAAGCCCTGATCGGCGATTTGCCCGTCATCTATCCCTTCATCGTCAACGACCCCGGCGAGGCTGCGCAGGCCAAGCGGCGCCTGGGGGCCGTCACCATCGGCCATCTGCCGCCGCAGCTCGCAATATCAGCGGTGCCGGACGGATTGCGCAGGCTTGAACAGCTCCTCGACGAGTACTCGACGGCCGATGGTCTCGATCCCGTCCGCCGCCAGCGTCTGATCGCCGCGATCCGCGATGAGGCACGAGCGGCTGGCCTCGAAGACGATCTTGGCCTCGATGCAGCGGCCGCTCCGGCCGAAGCGATCCCGCGGATCGACCGCTTCGTCTGCGATCTCAAGGAAAGCCAGTTCGGCGACGGCCTGCACGTGTTCGGCCGCGGCGCCTGCGGTGAAGCAGAGCGCGACGCTTTGCGGGCCGCGCTTGCAGGCCGCCGCGTCGCGCCGGGGCCGTCAGGTTCGCCCTATCGCGGCCGCCAGGACGTGCTGCCCACGGGACGCAACCTTTTCGCCGTCGATCCGCGCGCGGTGCCGACGCCGTCGGCGCACGCGCAAGGCATCAAGCTCGCCGAAGAACTGCTACGTCGTCATTTGCAGGATCATGGCGACTGGCCAAAGGGCCTTGTCGTCGATCTCTGGGGCTCGGCGACGATGCGCACCGCGGGCGAAGAGTTTGCCATGGCGCTGCATCTGGCTGGCCTCGCACCGCGCTGGGATCATGCTTCCGGCCGTGTGACCGGCTACGACATCATCGCGCCCGCCGAGCTTGGCCGACCCCGCATCGACGTCACGCTGCGCGTCTCGGGCCTGTTTCGCGACGTCTTCTCAGGCCTTGCGCAATTGTTCCAGGCGGCAGCCGAGGCGCTGTCGGCCCGCGAGGACGAGGGCGACGAAAATCCCTATCGCCATCGCACATCGCGCGTGTTCGCGCCGCGTCCCGGGCAATACGGCGTGGGCCTCTCGGCAATCCCGGACGCCTTCACGCCCGAGACGCGCGAAGCCGCCGGCGAAGCGTGGCTCTCGGCATCGTCATGGGCGTTCTCGGCCGATGGCGAGGTCAAGCCCGATCGCGCCGGCATCGAGAAGCGGCTCTTGTCGGCCGATGCTTTTGTTCACGTGCAGGATCTGCCGGAAACCGATCTTCTGCTCGCGGCCGACTATGCCGCGCATGAGGCCGGCATTGCGGCCGCCGCAGCACATCTCGGCGCGGCAGGACCATCGCTCTATCATCTCGACGCGACGCGCCCCGAGCAGCCGCATGCGCGTACGCTGACCGAGGAAATCTCCCGTGTCGTCCGCGCGCGCGCGGCCAACCCGGCCTGGATCGCGGGCATGATGCGCCACGGTTTTCGCGGGGCGGCCGAGATCACCGCGACGCTCGAGCACATGGCCGCCTTCGCGCATCTGGCCGGCGCCGTGCCGCCGCATCTGTTCGACCTCTACTACGATGCGACGCTCGGCCATGACGACGTCCACGCCTTCATGGCCCGCGAAAATCCGGCGGCACTCGCCGCGATGGAAACGTGTTTCACGCGCCTGCATGAAGCCTCGCTCTGGCGAACGCGCCGCAACTCGATTGCGGCTGCGCTGCGGGAGGCCTCATGAGTGCTTCCGTGGTCAAGGGCTGGTGTCCCGGCGCGCTGCGCCCGATGCAATCGGGCGACGGGCTGGTGGCTCGCGTGCGTCCGTTCGGCGGACGGCTCGACGCGGCGCAGATCTCCGGACTGGCTCATCTCGCCGAACGCCATGGCAATGGCCTGATCGACGTGACCAGCCGGGCCAATCTCCAGATCAGGGGCGTCAACGAGACCAGCCACAGGCTGCTGCTCGATGGCCTCTCCCAACTGGCGCTGCTCGACCCGGATGCGGAGACCGAATCCCGTCGCAACATCCTCGTGACGCCGTTCTGGCGTAGCGGCGACGCGACCCAATCGCTCGCCGCCGAACTCGAGGAGGCGCTTGCCGACAGCCGGCTCGAACTTCCAACCAAGTTCGGCTTCGCCATCGATGACGGCACCTCACGCGTGCTGGCGGGCGCTTCCGCGGACGTGCGGATCGAGCGCGATCGTTCCGGCGGACTGCTGGTGCGGGCTGATGGCGACAAACTCGGCCGCTCCGTCGCCCGTGGCGAGGCCGTGAGCACCGCGCTCGCATTCGCCGGCTGGTTCGTGACCTCAGGCGGCGCGAGAGGCGGGCGAGGGCGGATGGCGGCGCATCTTGCGGCCGGTGCAATCCTGCCGGCGGAATTGCGCGGCGAGGCCGAGCCGGCGCCGATCATGGCCGCGGCGCGTCCCGGCCTCTATGCGCAAGGTGCGATGGTCGGGGTCGCCTTCGGACAGATGGCGCATGCAACGCTCAACCAGTTCGCCGGTTGCGGACATGCGCTGCGCATGACGCCGTGGCGAATGGTTTTGAGCGAAGGCAAGCGCGTGATGCCGAACGCGACCGGCCTGATCACCGAGGCCTACGACCCTGCGCTGCGCGTCATCGCCTGTAGCGGTGCGCCACGCTGTCGCGAGGCGCATGCCGATACCCGTGGCCTTGCCGCGGCCCTGGCGCCGAACATCGGCGCGGCCGCACGGCTACACGTCTCCGGCTGTGCCAAGGGCTGCGCCCATTCTGGTCCCGCCGCCATCACTCTGGTCGCGACCGGCGCAGGCTTCGATCTCGTGCGCGCCGGGTCGACGCGCGATGAGCCCATCCTGCGCGGGCTGAATCGCGACGACATCGTCAAAGATCCCTCCATCCTGATGGGAGGGCACTGATGCCGCACACGTACGAGACCGACGGCGCTGCGATCTACCGGCAGTCCTTTGCCACCATCCGGGCCGAAGCCGATCTTGCGCGCTTCACGCCGGACGAGGAGCAGGTGGTGGTGCGGATGATCCATGCCGCCGGCATGGTGGGCCTCGAAGCGCATATCCGCTTCACATCAGGCATGGCGGTCGCCGCACGCGCGGCCTTGCAGAAGGGCGCACCGATCCTGTGCGACGCGCGCATGGTCTCTGAAGGAATTACGCGGGCGCGGCTTCCCGCCGCCAACGCCGTCATCTGCACGCTGGGCGACGAGACCGTTCCCGCGCTCGCGCAGTCCATGCGCAACACCCGTTCGGCCGCGGCCCTGGAGCTGTGGCGGCCGCATCTCGACGGCGCGATCGTGGCGATCGGCAATGCGCCGACCGCGCTGTTCCATCTCCTCAACATGCTGGAGGACCGGGACTGCCCACGGCCCGCGGCAATCATCGGCTGTCCGGTCGGCTTCGTCGGCGCGGCCGAATCCAAGGCTGCGCTGATGGCCGTTTCCCCGGTGCCGGCGCTGACGGTCGAGGGCCGCCTTGGCGGTTCCGCGATCACGGTCGCCGCCGTGAACGCGCTGGCGAGCCGGAGCGAATAGCGATGGGACGCATCATCTGCTGCGGTCTCGGCCCCGGTGACCCTGATATGATGAGCGTGCGCGCCGATCGCACGGTGCGCGGCGCGAGGCATGTCGCCTATTTCCGCAAAAAGGGCCGGCCCGGCCAGGCGCGCCGCATCGTCGAGGGCATGCTGGCTGCCGACGTCACCGAATATCCGATGGAATATCCTGTTACGACCGAGATCGCCTTCGACACGCCTGAATATGTCCAGTTGCTTGCCGGCTTCTACGACGAATGGGCGGAGCGACTGGCGCGGCTGGCGCGCGCGGTCGACGTCGTCGTGCTCTGCGAGGGCGATCCTTACTTCTACGGCTCCTTCATGCATCTGCACATGCGCCTGCAGGGCCGCGTCGAGATCGAGGTGATCGCCGGCATTCCCGGCATGGTCGGCTGCTGGAATGGCGTGGGACAGCCGATTGCGCTCGGCGACGACGTGACGACGGTGCTCATGGGCACGCTCGCCGAGGACGAGCTCGAACGCCGCATGCGCGATTCCGATGCGCTCGTGATCATGAAGACTGGGCGCAATCTCGCGAAAGTGCGCCGCGCGCTCGCTGCCGCCGGACGGCTGGACGATGCGTGGCTGGTCGAGCGCGGCACCATGCCGGGCGAGCGCGTGGTGCGGCTTGCGGAGATCGACGCCGCCGACTGCCCCTATTTTGCGATCGTGCTCGTGCACGGCAAGGGCCGGCATCCGGACGCCGCCGAATGACGGGCACGCTGACCATCGCTGGCCTCGGCCCGGGCAGCGCTGCGCTGGTGACGCCCGAGGTCTCCGCCGCGCTTGCCGCCGCGACCGACATTCTGGGCTACGCGCCCTATGTCGCGCGCGTGCCAGCGCGGGCAGGGCTCACTTTGCATCCTTCCGACAATCGCGAAGAGCTGCAGCGCGCGAGCGAGGCGCTGCGGCTCGCGGCCGAAGGCGGCCAAGTCGTCATCGTGTCCTCCGGCGACCCCGGCGTCTTCGCGATGGCGTCCGCCGTGTTCGAGGCGCTCGAACAGGCGCCGCAATGGCAGGAGCTGCCGATCCGCGTGCTGCCCGGCGTCACTGCGATGCTGGCGGCTGCCGCGCGCGCCGGCGCACCGCTCGGCCATGATTTCTGCGCGATCAATCTCTCCGATAATCTCAAGCCGTGGGCGGTGATCGAGAAGCGCCTGCGGCTCGCCGCGGAAGCCGATTTTGCCATCGCGATGTACAATCCGCGCTCGGCGAGCCGGCCGGAAGGATTTGGCCGTGCGCTCGCGGTGCTGAACGAGGCCGGCTGTGGCGACCGTCTTGTGATTTTCGCGCGCGCGATCAGCGCCGCCGACGAAAAGATCGAGACCGTCAGGCTGAACGAAGCCCGGCCCGAGATGGCCGACATGCGCACGCTGGTGATCGTCGGCAACTCGCAGACACGCCGCGTCGGCCGCTGGGTCTATGCGCCGAGGCAGGCCCGATGACCGAGCCACTGCATGATCTCGGCCACGCTCTCGACCCGCAAGCGTTCCGGCAGTTGCGGCCGCGAGATCATGATCACGGGCAGGCCGAGCCTGCGGGCGGCGTCGATCTTGGCGCGCGCGCCGTCGCCGCCGGAATTGCGGGCGACGATCCGGGTGATGCCTCGCGCGCGCAGCATCTCCAGTTCGCCCTCAAGCGTAAACGGCCCACGCGACACGATGACGTCCGCGGCGAAGGGCAGCGGCGCATCGGGCGGATCGACGAATCTCAGCGTGTAGGCGTGCTGCGGCTTGGTCGCGAACGGCGCGATGTGCTGGCGGCCGATGGCGAGGAACACATTTGCCGGCATTTCAGGCAGTGCGGCGACCGCGGCGTCGACATCAGGTATTTCGATCCAGTTGTCGCCGGGCGCTTTGGTCCAGGGCGCTCGCTCGAGAGCGATCAGCGGCGTGCCGGTTTCCGCACATGCCGCGACCGCATTGCGGCTCATCTCGGCGGCAAAGGGATGCGTCGCGTCGATTACATGCGTGATGTGTTCCCGACCAATGTAATCGACAAGTCCGCTTGCGCCGCCAAAACCGCCGATCCGCGTCGGCAACGGCTGACCGGCGGGCGCACGGGTGCGGCCGCCATAGGAATACACGGCATCGACGCCGGCGCGCGCGATCTCCGCCGCGAGCAGGCTCGCGTCGGCCGTTCCGCCCAGAATGAGGGCGCGCGTCATGGCTGATCCCTGGCTGACCATCATCGGTATCGGCGAAGATGGCCTTGCCGGGCTGTCCCAGGCAAGCCGAAAGGCGCTCGATGATGCCGAAACTGTCTTTGGCGGTGAACGGCATCTTGCACTCGCCGGCATAACCGGGCGCGGCCGTCCATGGCCGGTGCCGTTCGATGCAGAAATCGTGTTGAGCTGCCGTGGTCGCCCGACGGCGGTGCTCGCCTCCGGCGATCCGTTCTGGCACGGGGCCGGCGCGAGCCTCGCCGAGAAGCTCCATGGCGACGAATGGATCGCGTATGCGGCTCCCTCGACATTCTCGCTCGTTGCTGCGCGGCTTGGCTGGCGTCTGGAATCCGTTGCCTGTCTCGGTCTCCACGCCGCGCCATTCGAGCGTCTCGTGCCACACCTGGCGCGAGGGGCACGCATCATTTGTCTCGTGCGCGACGCAAAGGCGGCAGGCGATCTCGCGAAATGGCTGACGGCGCGCGGATGGGGTGCCTCGGCATTCTGGACACTCGCTGCGCTTGGCGGGCCGCGCGAAAGGATCAACGCGCATCGCGCCGACAGCTTCGCAGGCGATCTTGCCGGAAATCTGGTCGCGGTAGCCGTTGAGGCGGCGGGCGCGCAGGGCATCCCCCACAGCTCGGGACTATCGGACGAACTCTTCGTCCATGACGGCCAGATCACCAAGCGTCCGGTCCGTGCGCTCGCGCTTTCGGCGCTGGCGCCGCGTCCCGGTGAACGGCTATGGGACATCGGTGCGGGCTCGGGCTCGATCTCGGTCGAGTGGACGCTGTGCGGGGGCACCGCGATCGCCGTCGAGGCGCGCGAGGATCGCGCAGCGAACATTCGCAGCAATGCGACGGCGTTCGGGTTGGCACATCGGATCACAGTCATCGCGGGAAAAGCGCCTGAAACCCTTGCTACGCTGGACGGGCCTGACGCCGTGTTCATCGGCGGCGGTCTCGACATCGCGATGTTCGACGCCATCTGGCCGCGGCTCTCGCCCGGTACGCGGCTGGTCGCGCATTCAGTAACGTTGGAGACGGAAGCGTTGCTCGGTGAGCTGCACCAGCGCCACGGCGGCGAATTGATGCGGGTCGAGATTGCGCATGCCGCTTCGCTCGGCCGCTACCGGTCCTGGGAGGCCGTGCGGCCCGTGGTGCAATGGAGCGCGGTCCGATGAAGGTCGCCGGGCTCGGATTCAAGCGGGACGTCACGCTGGCCTCGCTGCGTGAGGCGCTTCTGGCGGCCGGTGGTCCCGAAGGCCTCGCAGCAGTGGCGACGGTCAGCGATAAGGCCGACGAGGAGGTGTTGAAGCAGCTCGCGCGCGAATGCGGCTTGCCGATCAAGGCGGTTGCCGCCGAAGTGCTTGTTGGCATCGACACGCCGACGCAGTCAAAGCTCGTCGTGGAAAAGTTCGGGACGGGATCGGTTGCCGAGGCGGCGGCGCTCGCAGCGGCCGGACCTCGCGCGCGATTGATTGCGACGCGGGTGGTCTCGCAGGATCGCACCGCGACCGCGGCGATCGCGGAAGGAGACGGCGCATGACGGTGCATTTCATCGGGGCAGGGCCAGGCGCTCCTGACTTGCTGACGTTGCGCGGCCGCGATCTCATCGCCGCCTGTCCGGTCTGCCTCTATGCTGGCTCACTTGTGCCCGAGGGCGTCTTGGCGCATTGCCCGCCCGGGGCGCGGATCGTCAACACCGCGCCGCTGTCGCTCGATGAGATCGTCGCGGAGATCGCCGCCGCCCATGCCGATGGCAAGGACGTTGCGCGGCTGCATTCCGGTGATCTCTCGATCTGGTCGGCGATGGGCGAACAGCTCCGCCGCCTGCGCACGCTCGACATTCCCTACACGGTCACGCCCGGCGTTCCCTCTTTCTCGGCCGCCGCGGCTGCGCTGGAGGCCGAGCTGACGCTGCCCGGCCTTGCCCAGACCGTGGTGCTGACGCGCACGCCGGGCCGCGCCAGCGCGATGCCCGAAGGCGAGAAGCTTGCCGCCTTCGCCGCCACCGGCGCGGTGCTCGCCATCCATCTGTCGATTCATCTGCTCGACAAGGTCGTCGCTGAGCTGACGCCGCATTATGGCGCGGATTGCCCGGTCGCGATCGTCTGGCGTGCGAGCTGGCCCGAGCAGCGCATCATCCGCGCCACGCTCGCAACACTCGACGCTGCGGTCGGGGGCGAGATGGAGCGCACCGCGTTGATCCTGGTCGGCAAGACGCTGGGCTCGGCGGATTTTTCCGAGAGCCGTCTCTATGCTGCCGACTATGACCGCCGCTATCGGCCGGTCGGCGCCGAGCCGCGCTTTCCGGAGGTGTCGTGATGGCGGCAGGGCTCGTTATCTCCGCGCCGGCCTCCGGCGTCGGCAAGACCACACTGACGCTGGCGCTTGCTCGCGCCTGGCGCAACAGCGGATTGCGGGTGCAGTGCTTCAAGAGCGGCCCCGATTACATCGATCCCGCGTTTCATGCCGCCGCGACGGGACGCGCCTCGGTTAATGTCGACAGTTGGGCGATGGATCGCGGGACAATCTCGCATCTCGTCAGTCGCGGCATTGACGCCGATGTCGTGCTGGCCGAAGGCTCGATGGGTCTGTTCGACGGCGTCGCCGCGCGTGGCGTCTGCGGCACCGGGGCGACCGCCGACATCGCGGAGATGCTGGACTGGCCGGTGCTGCTGGTGATCGATCCCTCAGGACAGGCACAAACGGCGGCCGCGATCGCGGCGGGCCTTCGCGACTACCGCCCCGGTGTGCGCCTTGCAGGCGTCGTGCTCAATCGCGTTGCCAGCCCGCGCCACGAAGCCCTCGTGCGGCGCGCGCTGCTGGATGCCGGCATCGCCGTATTCGGCGCGCTGCCGCGCCATGCCGAGATCAGCCTGCCGAAGCGGCATCTCGGACTGGTGCAGGCCGAGGAGCAGGCGGAAATCGGCAAGCTGATCGACGAGGCCGCGCGCTTCGTTGCCGAGCATGTCGATCTCGACGCGGTGCTGCGTTCGGCGGCCACCTGGTCGCCGCAACCTGCCGCAAGCGGCGTCAACGTGACGCCGCCCGGCCAGCGCATTGCGCTTGCCCGTGATGCCGCGTTCTCCTTCGTCTATCCGCACATGCTGGAAGCGTGGCGCGCGGCGGGTGCGGAGATCTCGACATTCTCGCCGCTCGCCGATGAAGCCCCTGATCCGGTCGCCGATGTGTGCTGGCTGCCTGGCGGCTATCCCGAGCTGCAGGCCGGCAGGATCGCTGCCAATGCGCGCTTCCGCAGCGGATTGCGCGCCTTCGCCGAGACGCGCCCGGTGCACGGCGAATGCGGGGGCTATATGGTGCTGGGCACCGCTTTGACCGACGCCGATGGCATCAGCCACGAGATGACGGGCCTGCTCGGCCTGGAGACGAGCTTTGCCAAGCGCCGCATGCATCTGGGCTATCGTCTGGCCGAGCTCGCCGCGCCGATGCCGGGTCATCAGGCGGGTGCACGCCTGCGTGGCCATGAATTCCACTATTCGACCATAGTCGCGCAGCCCGACACGGCGCTGGCGGTCGTGCACGACGCGACAGGTGCGGTCATTGCCGAGACCGGCTCGCGGCGGGGACAAGCCACCGGCACGTTCTTCCATCTGATCGCGGAGGACCGGTGAGCGGTTTTGTCTCCTTTGTCTCCGCCGGGCCCGGCGATCCCGAGCTGCTCACGCTCAAGGGTGCAGCGCGGCTGCGCGAGGCCGACGTTGTGCTCTATGACGATCTTGCTTCAGGCGCGATCCTCGATCTGGCCCGGCCCGGCGCCAATCTCGTCGCGGTGGGAAAGCGGGCAGGGCGGGCCTCGACCAAGCAGCACCATGTCAACCGCCTGCTGGTCGACTATGCCGTGACAGGCGCGCGCGTGGTGCGATTGAAGTCGGGCGATGCCGGCATCTTTGGCCGGCTTGAGGAGGAGCTCGAGACGCTGCGCGAAGCGGGCATCGGCTACGAGATCATTCCCGGCGTCACCTCGGCCTGTGTCGCCGCCGCGCAAGCCGGCATTCCGCTGACCCGGCGTCACACCTCGCGCCGCGTGCAGTTCGTGACCGGGGCGGACGTCACCGGCGAGCTGCCGCCAGATCTCAATTGGGCGGCGCTGGCCGATCCGGAGGCGACAACCGTGGTCTATATGGGCCGGCGGACGTTTCCGGCGTTGGTCGTCAAATTGATCGAGCACGGGCTCGCCCCAACCACGCCGGCGTTGTTTGCCGAATCGCTCGGCCGTCCCGATGAGCGGCTGGTCCGCACCACCATTTCGGAACTTGCCGAGCAGCTTGCGCGGGGCGGAGCGGCCTCCACGGCGGCCGTCATCCTGTTCGGCGCGCTGGCGGGGAATTATCCGTCATGACTGCCTCGTCCGCCCGTTGCCCCTTGACGCCCGGCCGGCGAAAGAGGCACACAGGAGACGCATGGTGCTCGACGCGGCGCAAAGCGCCGGAGCATAATCGGGAATGGGGATGGGCGGACCCAGTTGCGGCGCCCAAAACCCCAGCCGCCCCCGCGACTGTAAGCGGTGAGGGACTTCGATCAGCCACTGGGCCGCGAGGCCCGGGAAGGCCGGAGACTCCCAGTGAACCGCGAGCCAGGAGACCGGCCGTGCATGTTTTGAGGCCAAGGCCGTCGGGTGTGACGGCAAGAAGGATCTGAGCCATGCATATCGAACCCGGACTAGTCTCGGACGCCAAGCTCGTGCTGAGTTATGCAACCGGCATTGCCGTCGGCGGCGTTGCCTTGAAGCTCGCGGTTGAGACCGTGCGCGAGCAGGGCATCACGTCGTTCGCGGCGCGGACGCTCGCCACCACGGGACTTGTGTTTATCTTCTTCGAGATCCTGCCGCACTTCCCGGTCGGCGTCTCCGAAGTGCACTTCATCCTCGGCTCGACCTTGTTCCTGCTGTTTGGCGCGGCGCCTGCGGCCTTCGGCCTCGCGTTTGGCCTGCTGTTCCAGGGCATCTTCTTCGAGCCGCCCGACTTGCCCCAATATGGCATGAACGTCACCACGCTATTGGTGCCGCTGTTCGGAATCCAGGCGATCGCCACGCGGATCATTTCGAGCAACACGGCCTATGTCGATCTGAAGTACCGCCAGGCGCTGGCGCTTTCGACGACCTATCAGGCGGGCGTCATCGCCTGGGTGGCGTTCTGGGCGATTTATGGCTCCGGCTTCGGCGCGACCAACCTCGCCAACATCGCGACCTTCGCGGCGTCCTATGCGCTGGTCATCGTGATTGAGCCGCTCGCCGATCTCGGCGTGCTGGCGCTGGCAAAGTCGCTGCGCGGCGTCACCGCGCCCGGCCTCGTCACGCCGCGTTTGCACAACGCGGCCTAGAGACAAGCGAACGGGCGGCCATGATGGCCGCCCTTCGCAGCCACCATGCTCACGCTCTCTCTGATAGGCATCGGTTGCGGCGATCCCGAGCAGCTCACGCGTGCCGCGATTACTGCCATCAACGCGGCCGATCTCGTCCTGATCCCCCGCAAGGGGACGGCCAAGTCCGACCTCGCCGATCTCAGGCGGACGATCTGCGCCGATGTGCTCACCAGCGACACGACCCGCATTGCCGAGTTCGATCTGCCCGTGCGGGACGCCGCTGAAGCGGACTATCGCAAGGGCGTGGACGATTGGCATGATGCCGTGGCCGCCGTCTGGTCGCAGACGATCGGGGATCATCTCGAAGGAGAGGGCAAGGTCGCGCTGCTGATCTGGGGCGATCCCTCGCTTTATGATTCCTCGCTGCGCATTGCGCGGCGGCTCAATCCCTCGCCAAAGATCGAGGTCGTGCCCGGCATCACCTCGATCCAGGCGCTGTGTGCGGCGCATGCGTTGCCGCTCAACGACATCGGCGAGCCCTTTCTAGTTTCGACCGGACGCCGCTTGCGCGATGGCGGCTGGCCGCAAGGTGTCGATACCGTGGTGGTGATGCTCGACGGCGGCACGGCATTCGAGTCGCTTGATCCGGCGGGCCTGCACATCTG
This sequence comes from Bradyrhizobium sp. MI1.4, assembly GCF_055811315.1. NCBI lineage: Bacteria > Pseudomonadati > Pseudomonadota > Alphaproteobacteria > Hyphomicrobiales > Nitrobacteraceae > Bradyrhizobium > Bradyrhizobium sp. MI1.4. The sequence goes on from NZ_JBVVPP010000025.1 coordinate 37,043, forward strand.
GTGGGGGGCCTATCTCGGCATGCCCGATCAGATCGTCATGTCCGGCGCGCTGGCCGAGATCGGCCCGCGCATCGTCGCCGTGCGGCAAGAGGCGCGCGAACGGCACGGCTGGATCATGGACAGTTACATCCTCAAGCGCAGGCTGTGAGGCAAGCGAGGCAGCATGCTCCCCGAATGGGTCACCCAACAATGCCCCGACATCTCCGCAGTCCACCGCGAGGCGGCGGTGGCGCGGCAGGCGCAACTGACGAAACCGACCGGCGCGCTCGGCCTGCTCGAGCAGCTCGCGATCGAGCTTGCGGGCCTGCAAGCAACCGAGCAGCCGCGCGCGGCGCGGGTGCCGATCATCATCTTCGCCGGCGATCACGGCATCGTCGCGCAGGGCGTCTCGGCCTATCCGCAGGAAGTGACGATCGCGATGCTGGCGAACTTCGCCTCCGGCGGTGCCGCAATCTCGGTGCTGGCGCGTGAGCTGGGCTCCAGCCTGGAGGTCGTCGACGCCGGCACGCTGGCGCAGGAGGAGATGGCTGGAATCGTGACCGACAAGCCGCGCAGCGGTACGCGCGATTTCAGCGTCGAAGCTGCGCTCACCCCCACGGAGCTGGCATTTGCGTTCGAAGCCGGCCGACGTGCGGTGACGCGCGCACAGGCCGGGCAGCCCGATCTTCTGATCTTCGGCGAGATGGGCATCGGCAACACCACGACATCGGCGGCGATCGCGGCCGGCTTGCTCGGCGTGAGCGCCGCGGAGATCGCGGGCAGCGGTACCGGCATCGACGCGGCCGGCCGTGTGCACAAGGCGCGGGTGATCGACGCTGCAATCGCACGCCATGACGTTGCGGGCGCTGCGCCCGAAAAGATCCTGTGCGCCGTCGGCGGTCTCGAGATCGCCGCCATCTGCGGTGCCGTTATCGCGGCTGCACAGCACCGCATCCCCGTGTTGATCGACGGCTTCATCGTGTCGGTCGCGGCGCTGGCGGCGGTGCGGCTCAACCCTTCGTGCCAGCTGTTCCTGCTGGCCTCGCACCAGTCGGCGGAGCAGGGGCATCGGCTGGTGCTGCGCGCGCTGAACGTGCAGCCGCTGATCAGCCTGGATCTCAGGCTCGGCGAAGGATCGGGCGCGGCCATCGCGCTGCCGCTGGTGCGGTCGGCCTGCGCGCTCCACAACGGCATGGCGACCTTTGCGCAGGCCAATGTGCCTGATCGTCCGGCCTGATCAAATCGTCCGCTGATTGACGGAGACGACGCGCCAGCCGGTCGCGAGCCGGTCAATCCTGGTCAGCGACAGCGGATCGATCATGAAGCGCAGGGCCGCTTGTGGCGTCAGGTCGAGCGCGATGCACAGCGCCGCCCGGATCGTGCCGGAATGCACGACGAGCGTTGCGGCCCCGGTGCCGATCTTCGACAAACCCAGGCGGACCCGCGCGACCTGTTCCTCAAAGCTTTCGCCGCCGGGCGGCCGTCCGCGCGCCGGATCGCTCCAGAACCGTGCATAGGCCTCGCCACCGGTCGCGGCGAGTTCGTCATGCCGACGGCCGGTCCAGTCGCCAAAGTCTTGCTCGCTGAATTCGTCCAGCTGCAGCGGCTCGAGTCCCAGCGCGCGGGCCGTTTCGACGGTGCGCCGCGACGGGCTCGCATAGCTCGCGGCGTCCCGCGGCAAGCGCTGGCGCAGCGCCTCCAGCTGCGCGCGAGCACCGAGATCGGCCGGCGCGTCGGCTGCATGGATGATCCCCGAAACGCCATCGACAGGCGCGTGCCGTATCAGCCAGAGGAAGGTCTCGCCTTCCATGCTTTTCTCCAAGGAAACTGGTCGTTGTGGCAATAGCGCCGCAACTGGCACATTGACTCTGTCTGGATCGTAATCCTAGATGCTCGCGACGGTTTCCCCGAGAGGGGATGAAAAGGGAATGCGGTGCGGGGACGTTGTCCCCAATGCCGTGGCTGCCCCCGCAACTGTAAGCGGCGAATCTTGCGTCACGAGCCACTGGGTATCTCGGTCCCGGGAAGGCGATGCAAGGTACTGACCCGCAAGCCAGGAGACCTGCCGTCAGCCGTGGTCACACGCGAAGATGTCGGTCGGGGAGTACAGACATTCGGCTTCACCGGAAGGCTGACAAGCCGGACGATGGAACCCTGGTTCGCGGTGACGTGCCACTGACGTCACTCCGAGGTCCAAGACCGTGTATTCCCTTCGTATTGTACGACCACGCCGTTTCCTACTGGCATCCGCCGCTCTCACATCTTTCGTCGCCATCGACATGCCAGCGGCCTTGGCGCAGCAGGCCCGCGAGCCACTGCCGCCCGTCGAGGTGTCGGCGCCACAATCCCGCAGGCAGGCCAAGCCGGCCGGACGGGACGCGCAGCGCTCACGCCGCGCAGCAGCGCGCCGGCCGGAGACTGCATCCGCAGTGCCCAAGCCCGTCGCGCCGACCACGGCGGCACAGACGCCGCTCAACACCAATGCCGTCGCCGAAAGCGCTTCGCGCCTCGGCCTGACCGTGCGAGAAACGCCCGCGACCGTGGAGGTGATCTCGGCCGCAACCATGCGCGAGCAGGGCTACCGCACCGTGTCCGACGTTGCGCAGGGAGCGGTGGGCGTCACAGCCGGCGACAATCCGGCCGAGCCTTCGGCTTTCTCCATGCGCGGCTTCACCAACAGCCAGATCAACACGCTCTATAACGGCATCAAGATCGGTCCGCAGAACATGACCTCGCGGATCATGGACACGGCCAATCTGGAGGCAGTCGAATTCCTGAAGGGTCCGGCGTCGCTGATGTCGGGCGAGGGCGCCGCCGGCGGCACGATCAACTTCGTCACCAAGCAGCCGCACACCGGTCCGATCCGGAACGAGGCAGATTTCTCCTGGGACTCGCTGAACTCGTTCCGGGCGCATTACGGCTCGGGCGGCAGCACCAATGTGCAGGGGCTGGACTACCGCTTCGACGTCAGCCGTTCCTCGCTCAACGGCTTTGCCGACGACACCAACACCAAGACGGTCGATGTCTCCGGCCAGCTCAACTACCGCATCTCCGACAGCCTCAAGGTCTGGGGCGCGATCGAGTATCGCGAAGATCGCTCGAAAGCCTATTGGGGTGCGCCGCTGGTGCCGATTGCCTTCAGCGGCTCGCATGCGACGACGGGGATCGTTTCCGGCAATTACGTCTCGAACTACAACAAAACCGATCTCGGTGCGGTCACGATCGACGACCGCACCTTCAATACCAACTACAACGTCCTCGACAACAAGAACGTGGCGAAGGAGGTGTGGCTGCGCGGCGGTTTCGAGCTGAATCTGGCGCCCGACCTGACGCTGAAAAGTCAAGCCTATGCTTACGGAGCTGAGCGCACATGGTTCAACAATGAGATCGAGGCGTTCAATTCCGGGACCAACATGGTCGATCGTGAGCGCTTCTATGTCGCGCACAGCCAACGCTTGGTCGGCAACGTCACCGATTTGATCTGGGATGCGAATATCGCCGGCTTTGACAACCGTTTGGTCACGACGCTTTCCTCAAGCTACCTTGATTTCGTGAGGCCGGGCGCCGCAAATTTCCCCGGCGATTCCGTTCCGCTGGTCGATCCGCCTCGCGGCTATTACGGCCTGCTCACCATTCAGCAGCAGACCGCGCGCATCGACAATGAGGCGCTGTCATTCGAGGACCGGCTGAAGTTCACGCGCAGCTTTGCGCTGGTCGGCGGCCTGCGCGTCGAGCATATCGGGCTCGACCGCAATTCGACCGACAAGTTCGGTCTGGAGAAGGCGAACTTCCCGTTCTCGCAATCCTGGGTCCCGACCACAGGCCGTATCGGCTACACCTGGGAAGCCGTACCGGGCCTGACCTTTTTCAGCCAATACGCCACCGGCGCCGACATCTCGGCCAACAACATCTTCCTGCTCAATCCGACCGATCCGCTGAACCTGACCACCGCGCGCACCTACGAGACCGGCGTCAAGCACCTGTTCTGGGACAACCGGGCGGAGTGGTCGTTCTCGGCCTACGACATCCTGCGCAAGAACGTCTATGCCGCGGCCGGCGGCATGCAGCTCAACCTTGCCGGACGGCAGGAATCGAAGGGCGTCGAGCTTGCCGCGTCCGTGCGTCCGATCGATCCCCTGCGTCTCTGGGGCAACATCGCCTATGTCGATGCGCGCTACGCCGACTTTAATTTTGTCGGCGGCTCGTTCTCCGGCAACACGCCGCCGAACGTGCCGCGCGTCGTGGCGAATGCCGGAGCGTCGTATCGGTTCTTCACGCCGTGGCCCGTGGAAGTCGGCGTCACCGGCCGTCACGTCGGCGACCGCTACAACACCGATGCGAATGTCGTGACGATGAAGGCCCACACTGTCGCGGACGTCTATGCCTTCGTCGACATCCCGAAGACGGTGTTCAACGCGGTCGACCAGGCTCGCCTGACTTTCCGGGTGCGCAACATCGCCGACAAGCGCTATGCGATCTGGGGTGATCCGTTCTATCCCGACCAGATCCTCTTGGGTGCACCGCGCACCTATGAACTCTCGGCCGCATTCAAATGGTAGGATGCTGATCGATGATGCGCGCGATCGTCCTGCTGCATCGATGGCTCGGGATTGCGTTCTGCCTGCTGTTCGCGATGTGGTTCGCGACGGGAATCGTGATGCACTTCGTTCCGTTTCCGTCTCTGACGGAAGCGGAACGCTTCGCCGGGCTTGGGCCGCTGGATGGCGCCGAGACGAGGCAGCTTGCGGTCGCCGATGCCGTGGCCGCGAGCGGCATTGCTGATGCGACTCGCGTTCGCCTGATCCAGCGCAGTGACGGACCGGTCTATGTCGTCTCGGGGCCGTCGCGCGCGGGCGCAGTGCGTGCCTCCGACGGAGCCGGCGCCTCGGTCGCATCTTCCGACGTCGCGCAGGCCATCGCGCGAGACCACGCGCGCAGCCGCGGGCTGGATGCCGCGCGGGCCGCAATCCTTGCGCGCGCGGACTATGACCAATGGAGCGTGCCGAACGGCTTTGACCGCCACCGGCCCTTGTTTCGGGTTGCCCTGGGCGACGCCGCTGGAACGGAGGTCTATGTCTCCTCGCTCACCGGCGAGATCGTCCTGGATACGACGCGCAGCGAGCGGACCTGGAATCTCGTCGGCAGCGTGCTGCACTGGATCTATCCAACGATCCTGCGAAGCAACTGGTCGCTGTGGGATCGCGTGGTCTGGACCTTGTCGCTGCTGGCCCTGATCGCGGCCTTGCTGGGCGCTGTGCTCGGCCTTGCGCGGATCAAACCTCGAAGCGGTCTGATCGGCTCGCCCTATCGCGGCTGGCATGCGCTGCATCATCTCATCGGCCTCGCGGCGATGGTGTTCGTGCTGACCTGGATTTTCAGCGGCTGGCTCTCCATGGATCACGGGCGGCTGTTCTCGCGTGGGCAATTGATCTCCGCTGAATCACGCGTGATGAACGCCTCACCGAACTGGACGACGGCTCCATCGTTCGATCGGCAGCCTATATCGCCGTCGGCCCGTGAGATCGAATGGTTTGCCTTCAACGGCAATCTCTATCGGCGGGATCGGATCGCCCTTGCCGGTCAGACCTTGATCGAGGCAGGGGATGCGCCCCGCGATGGACCAACGAGATCTCTGGATGTGCACGAGGTCCAGGGGCTGACCGCGCGCCTCGCGGCCGGCTGCGGCGGTCCGTCTGTACTTGCCGAGGACGACAACTATCCCGCGCGGTCCACTGTCCCGGGCGCCCCGGTCTACCGCTCGTATTGCGGTGACCTCTGGTTCGACATCGACGGCGCCGACGGCAATTTGCTGCAAAGGCTGGATTCATCGCGGCGGGCTTATCGCTGGTTCTACGGCGCGCTGCATACGTTGGATTTTCCGGTTCTCGTCGCGCATCCGTTGCTGCGCGACGGCTTGGTCGTCGGGCTCTGCTCCCTTGGCTTTCTCTTCTCCATCACGGGCATCCTCATCGGCTGGCGCCGCCTGCGTCCGTCCTTCGCGGCCTGAGAGCCGGAGCGGGCAAAACCACCGCTTACTGATCGTACAATAAAGAGAGGCTGAGCCGACTGCCATGCATAGCTCATAAGCAATCGGATGGTCCGTAGGGCCGGTCGATCGCCTGCAAATTAGACAGTGCGTGCGGGGCGCGTGGATTGCGCTGCAGCGGATGTGGTGTTTCGTCCGGGAAAATTCGTGGTGCGCCGCACTTATGTCGCGTCGAACGATCCACACCGACGTGCTCTCCATGCGGGCAGGGCTGCACTAAAATGTGCCTCGCCGCGCCGCGCCGGTCGCGGGCTGGTCCAGTGCATTGCGACAACTCTGGCCCTATCCCGAGGCCATCGCTCTGTCGCACGCTCGCCAGCGGTGGCTTGACAGGGGATGATGATGAGCGCTCTCGGTTTGCGATTGAACCTCGCGAAGGACGGTAACCACCCGGCGTCCGGTTCGAATGTCGTCCGCAGCTGACCCACACATGAGCACTAACGAAAACCACTGGGAAGTCGGCACCGATATCGGCGGCACCTTCACCGACATCATCGCGATCCGACACTCCCCCGCGGAGGCACGGATCGCGAAGGTGCCGTCGCGACCTCAAGCTCCTGTTCAGGCGATGCTGGAGGCGATCGAGGCGGTCTGCCTGCGCAAGAGCGAGGTCAAGCGCTTCGTCCATGGCACCACGCGCGTGACCAACGCCATTGTCGAAGGACGGCTGCCGAAAGTGGCGCTGGTGGCGACCGAAGGCTTTGCCGACGTGCTGGAGATCGCGCGCTATCGCCGCCGCGATCTCTATCGTCTCGACGTCCCACCAAAATCGCTGCCGCTGGTGCCGCCGGAACGATGCTTCGGGCTTGCTGAGCGCCTCGATCACGAGGGCCGGGTGCTGAAGGCGCTGGATGACGCGGAGATCGAGCGTCTGGTGGCCTGGCTGAAGGGGACCGGCGTGCAGAGTGTCGCGGTCGCGCTGCTGCATGCCTATGCCAATCCGGTGCACGAGAAGATGCTCGGCGAGCGGCTCAAGGGCGTCGTTGCCCACGTCTCGCTGTCGCACGAGGTCAATCCCGAGGCGCGCGAATACGAGCGGACTTCGGCGACCGTGTTCAACGCCGCGGCGATGCCGATTGCGGTGGAATATCTCAGCGAACTGGAGCTGCGGCTGCCGATCGGTCCCGGCCTGCAGGTGTTTCACTCGGCCGGCGCCATGGTGCCGATCTCGGCCGTGAAGCGGCGGCCGCTGGTGATGGCGATGTCGGGCCCCGCGGCCGGCGTCTCCGCATCGGTCAGCATCGCGCGCCAGCTCGGCACGTCCCGGATGCTGACGTTCGATATGGGCGGCACCACGACCGACGTGTGCCTGATCGTCGACGGTCAGGCCGAGATGACCGACGGCCGCATGCTCGGCGACAAGCCGCTGCGCCAGCCGATGCTCGCGGTGCACTCGATCGGGGCGGGCGGCGGCTCGATCGTGCGCAACGGCTCCGGTGGCCTGACGGTCGGACCGGAAAGCGCCGGCTCCGAGCCTGGACCGGCCTGCTACGGCCGCGGCGGTACCGAGCCGACCATCACCGATGCCAACGCCGTGCTCGGCTATCTCAATCCCGAAACCAAACTCGGCGACCGGATCGGAATCGATATCAAGGCAGCGACTGATGTCATCGCACCGATCGCGGGCACTCTGGGTCTGAGCCTGACCGACACCGCGCTCGGCATCATCAAGGTCGCGAACGCGACAATGGCGCGCGCCCTCCGCCGCGTCACCGTCGAGCGCGGCATCGACGGGCGCGACTGCACGCTGCTCGCCTTTGGCGGTGGCGGCCCGATGCACGCCGCGGGCCTAGCCGATCTCTACGGGATTGCCGAGGTCGTCGTTCCCAGTGCATCGAGCGCGTTCTCGGCGCTGGGCTGTCTCACCGCCGATTTCAGCTTCCTCCAGCAGCAAACCCTGCGCGCGGCGCTTGACGGCATCGACCTCGCCCGTGTGTCGGAGCGGATCGGGGTGCTGATCGACGATGCCTCGGCGCCGCTGATCGCCAACGGGGTTGCCGCGACCGAGATTCAGATCGAGCTGGTGGCCTTGATGCGCTACGCGGCGCAGAACGACGCCATTCCGGTGCCGTTCGCGCGACCGCTCGACGTCATCACGCTGAAGAAGGATTTTCTGGCCCGGCACCACGAGCTGTTCGGCTATGCGACGGGCGAGAGCTGCGTCATCGAGTCCGTGCGGGTGCAGGCGCGCCGTCCATCGACGACCGTCGTGAGCCGGCCGGCCATCGCGGTCAGAACGGTCTCCAAAGGCGAGCGCATCTGCTCGTTCGATGGCTTTCACGACATCGCCACAAGCATCATCAACCGTGCCTCGCTGACCGAAATCGTCAGCGGCCCGGCCATCATTGAAGACGCATGGTCGACCGTGGTGGTCCCGCCCGGCTGGCAGGCGAGGCCTGATGTTTCAGGCAATCTGTTCCTGACGCGGGGGGCCGCATGAAGCTCGATCCGTTCGTCGTCGAAGTCATCCGGCACGGGCTTTCGGCCGCCGCCGAGGAAATGAGCCTGGTGATGACGCGCTCGGCGCGCTCGCCGCTGCTGCGCGAGGCCGGCGACCTGTCGTCGGCGATCACGGACGCCCGCGGCGACCTGGTCGGGCAGGGCCGCGACATCCCGATCCATCTCGGCGCGATGGCCTACACGGTCCTCGAATTGCTGAAAGTGGTGCCGCGCGACAGCCTGAACGACGGCGACGCATTGATCTACAATGTCGGCCCGCTCGGCGGCAATCATCTCAACGACGTCAAGGTCGTGCGGCCCGTCTTCGTCGATGGCGAGATCGTCGCGTTCGCGGTCAGCCTCGCGCATTGGCCCGATATCGGCGGCACCTGGCCCGGCAGCTATTTTGCGAAAGCCATCGACACCTTCCAGGAGGCGATGCGCATTCCGCCGGTTCTGATCGCCACGGCAAGCGGCGTCAATACGTCGATCGTGCAGCTGCTCAAGGCCAATGTTCGCGATCCCGAATCCTGCGAGGGCGATCTTCTCGTACAGATCGCCGCAACGAAAGCCGGCGAGAAGCGCATCGTCGAGCTTTGCCGCGAGCACGGCAAGGCGGTCTTCACGGCGGCGCAGTCGCGCCTGCACGATCTCTCCGAAATCGAGATACGCGAGGCGTTGCGCGATCTGCCTGATGGCGTCTACGAGGGTGAGGACTATCTGGACGACGGCGGCGTCGACGACGCGCCCGCGCGCATTCATGTCAAGATCACCATCGCCGGCAACGAAGCGACCTTCGATCTTTCAGGAAGCTGCGACCGCGTCTCGAATTTCTGCAACACGACGCCGTTCATGGCGCGCTCGGCGGTGGCCTATGCCGCGCGCATCATGAGCGGGCGCGACATGAACCAGAACGCGGGCGCGTTGCGGCCGCTGACCATCATCACGCGCCCTGGCTCGATCCTGGAGCCGGGCTGGAATGCCTCGGTTGCTGCCGGCAATCATGAGACCTCGATGCGCATCGTCGATGCGATTTTTCGGGCAATGCAGGACACTATTCCGGAGCGCCTGTCTGCGGGCGGGGCGACCACGGCGGGCGTCCTCTTCTTCGCCGAACCGCGGCAGAACGGTTCGTGGAAGATGCTTTACGAGGTGCACGGCGGTGGCGAGGGCGCGCGGCATGATCGCGACGGCATCTCGGCGACGCGGGTGCATCTGTCCAACACCTCAAACACGCCGGTCGAGGTGATCGAGGCGAATTACGCGATCCAAATCGAGCAGCAGGCCATTCGCTGGCAGTCCGGCGGCGCGGGCGCCCATCGCGGCGGGGACGGCGTCATTCGTAGCTATCGCATCCTGGCACCCTCAATGCATCTGACCACCTGCATCGAGCGCATGGTGATGGCGCCGTTCGGCATGCAGGGCGGTAAGCCCGGCAAGGCCTGCCGCATCTCGCTGATCCGGCAGGGCGCGAACGTCGCGATCGACGGCAAGTCGAACCTGGTGCTGCAGCAAGGCGATCTCGTCACGATCGAGACCTGTGGTGGCGGTGGCTACGGCGCCGAGGCTGCGGAATGAGGGGATTGCAATGAGCAGATTGTTGCGAACCGGGCTGAATGCCGGCGACAGCGCGCCCATGGACGTGGTCGGCGGCGAGGGCGTCTATTTTCATCTCTCGGATGGTCGCAAGCTCATCGACGGCAGCAACACCGGCGGCGGTCTCGGACATCGTCATCCCGCGATGGTGGAGGCGATCCGCCGCGCCGCGGATACGCCCGTCGTGAACGAGGGCTGGACCTGGGTCGGCCGCGAGCAGGCGGCTGACGACTTGATGGCCACCGCGTTCAAGGGCGAAGACGATTGGGTCGGTGCGGTGCGCTTCTGCATCAGCGGCAGCGAGGCCAATGACATGGCGCTGTCGCTCTGTCAGGCCCTGACGCAGCGGTCCGCGCTGGCGACGCGCGAACGCGCCTATCACGGCATTACGGGCCTGTCGCGCAGCATGACCGTGCAGCCGCAATGGCATGACGGCCTCGCGGTGCACTCAGGCGGCTCGAAGCTGCCGGCGCCGATGGCGCCGGTGCGGATATTGCCGGCGCCGCAGGGCGCGATCTACGGCGCGCCGGCCAACAATGTTCCCCCCAGCGAATATCTGGCCGATGCCACGCGCCTGCTTTCGGATACGGCAGCGACGATCATCGACTACACGCAAGGCGGCATCTACTACGATGGCGCCTATCAGGACGAGGTGGCGCGGTGCGCGCGGCAGGCCGGCTCCTACTGGATCGCCGACGAAGTGGTGACTGGTGCGGGCCGTGCCGGGCGCTGGTTCGCGTTCCAGGGAGCCGAAAGTCGTCCCGATATCGTGACGCTCGGAAAATCGCTCGGCGGTGGCGCGGCGGCGGTTGCCGCGGTCGTGGTGTCGAAAGACATCGTCGAGCGGCTCAAGGGCACGAGCTGGCAGAATTACGGCACGTTGCGCGGGCATCCCATCAGCATGGCTGCCGTCAGCGCCTATCTGAAAGTCATCAGCGATGACGAGATTTTGGAGCACGTCAGGGGTCTCGAAAAGCTGTTCACCCGCCGCCTTCTGGCCATCGCGCAGAAACATCCAAGCGTGCAGCGCCTGGCGGGGCAGGGGCTGCACTGGACCGTGGAGTTGCACGGGCCGGACTGGCGCTCCTGGCATGCCGACACCACCGAGGTGCCGATTGCCTCGCGCGTCGCGGAGCGGGCGCTGGAGGCGGGCGCCGTGATCGGGACCAGCGGCGAGCAGACTTCCCTGTTCCTCGCGCCGCCACTCGTGATTTCCGAGCATGAGGCCGGGCAGCTTCTGGACGCGCTGGACCACGGTCTCGATATTGCGGATGAGGAGCAGACATGAGGATGGAGCGTGCAGCGCACACGATGCCGATGTGCAGGCGCCGGCTGGCAAGTCCGGGCGATGCTGCGTTATGCTGCGCGCGCCGGCACGTGCTTGAAACTGTAGCTTAGCTCAAAGACATCACCAGGAAATCGCTGATGCGTATCGTCAATGTTGCCGCCGCCCAGATGGGCCCGATCCAGAAAGCGGACAGCCGCGAGGCCGTGGTCAAGCGCATGATCGCGCTGATGGATGAGGCCAAGAGCAAGGGCGCCGACCTAATCGTCTATCCGGAACTGGCGCTCACCACCTTCTTTCCGCGTTGGTACGTGGAGGACCGGGCCGAGTTCGACAATTGGTTCGAGCGCGAGATGCCGAACGCGGCGACGAAACCGTTGTTCGAGCGCGCGGCGCAGCACCAGATGGCGATGAATTTCGGCTATGCGGAGCTGACGCCGGACGGGCATCATTTCAACACTGCTGTTCTCACCGACAAATCCGGCAAGATCGTCGGCAAATATCGCAAGATCCATTTGCCGGGCCATGTGGAATACGACACCAAGCGCTCGCACCAGCATCTGGAGAAGCGCTATTTCGAGCCGGGCGATCTCGGCTTTAATGTCTGGCGCGAGCTGGGCGGCATCATCGGCATGGCCATCTGCAACGACCGGCGCTGGCCCGAGACCTATCGCGTGATGGGCCTGCAGGGCGTCGAGATGGTGCTGATCGGCTACAACACCCCGTCGGTGAATGCGGAGAGGAGCGATGAAGGCGTCGAGAAACGGTTGTTCCATAACCGCCTCTCGGCGCAGGCCGGCGCCTATCAGAACGCGACCTGGGTTGTCGCGGTGGCCAAGGCCGGTAACGAGGACGGACACCCGCTGTTCGGCGGCAGCCTGATCGTCGATCCCAATGGCGAAATCGTCGCCGAAGCGAAGACGGAGGAGGACGAGCTGCTGGTCCACCCTTGCGATCTCGATGCCACCACATTCGGCAAGACCACGATCTTCAATTTCGCGCAGCACCGCCGCATCGAGCATTACGGCCTGATCACCAGCCAGACCGGCGCGGTGCCACCGCCGGAGAAGTGATGTCGATGGCGGACAAGGGCACATCAGGTATTCCCTTGCGCGAGCTCGATCCGCGCGACCGCTACAAGCTGCTTTGCGGCGTGGTGGTGCCACGGCCGATTGCGCTGGTGACGACGCTCGATGCCAACGGGGCGGTCAACGCCGCGCCCTTCAGCTTCTTCAACGTGTTCTCGGAGAGCCCGGCGCTGATCGTACTCGGGCTTCAGCACAAGCCGGATCACAGCCCGAAGGACACCACCCGCAACATCCATCGCGACGGCGAGTTCGTCGTTCACATGGTGGACGAGGCGCTGTCGGTGGCGATGAACGACTGCGCGGTTGATTTTCCGTCCGGCGACAGCGAGGTCGCCGCGGCCGGGCTGGCGACGCTTCCCTCAATCGAAGTGAAGGTGCCGCGCCTCGCCGCGGCCCCCTTTGCGCTCGAATGCCGGCGCCATGTCGCGTTGACCTTCTCGCCCGATCGCGAGCTGCTGGTCGGCGAGGTGCTCCGGGTTCACGCCCGCGAGGGCCTCGTCGATGAGGCCAACATGTATGTCGACCTCGACGCCTACCGGCCGATCGGCCGCATGTTCGGCAATCTCTACACGACGCAGCGGGACACGTTCGCGCTAGTCCGCGAGAGCCACGCGCAATGGCTCGCGCGGCAGGACGCCAAAGAGCTGAAGGACGCCTAGTGGTTCGAGAACTGCACCGTACCCAGCGCCATGGTGACGGCCGCCTGTGTCGGGTCGATCACGGCAATGCCGAGCGCCTCTTCCAGCGGGCGGCGGTGCCGTGCCATGCCGGCGCAGCCCATCACGATGGCACGGGCGCCGTCCTCGTCGCGCAGCGCGCGGCCGATTTCGATCATTTTGGCCAGCGTGCCTTCGCCCGAGGCGGTTTCCGCGACGCTCATGTTGAGCGGCCGCTCGCCGGCAAGACGTTCGGTCAGTCCCATCTGCCTGAGATAGCGCATGTGACGCGGGATCGAGCGCTGGGCGATCGCGATGACGCCAAAGGTCTCGGCGCGGGCCATCGCGGTCAGCACGCCGCACTCGGCAATGCCGAACACGGGCCGGTCGGTGCCTTCGCGACAGACCTGAAGCCCGGGATCGCTGTAGCAGGCGATGACAAAGGCCGCCGAGCTGTTGTCGCCCTCGACCAGCCGGCGCAGCGGCATGGCGACGCCATCGACATCGGCCTGGCTTTCGATGCCGAAGGGACCCTCGGCCAGCGTCTGGCAGACCAGTTCCGGCCCGCCCTCGAAACCGAGCGGCTTCAGCGCGTCCTCCAGCCCTTGGGTAACGACAGGGTTGGAGTTCGGATTGATGACGAGAATGCGCGGTCGGGACATGCTGGTCTTCCTGCAAAATTTCGATCACTTGCCTTAAGCCTATCATGGAGTGCCTCATGACTGAACCCGCTTACGACCTGATCATTCGCGGTGGGCGCGTCGCGACGACGACCGACGTCTTTGAAGCCGATGTCGCCATCTCCGGCGAGACCATCGCCGCTATCGGGCGCGGGCTTCCGTCCGCGAAGCGCGAGATTGATGCCCGCGGCAAGCTGGTGCTGCCAGGCGGCGTCGACAGCCACGCCCATATCGAGCAATTGTCCGCTGCCGGCATCATGAACGCCGACACCTTCGAGAGCGCGACCGTCTCGGCCGCGTTCGGCGGCACCACCACAGTGATCCCGTTTGCGGCCCAGCATGTCGGCATGAACCTGCCGCAGGTGGTGGAGGATTATCACGCCTTGGCGAAGAAGGGGGCGGTGATCGACTACGCCTTTCACATGATCATCGCGGATGCGACCAAGGAAACGGTCGAGGAGCATATTCCGGCGCTGGTGAAGCAGGGCCATGCCTCGATCAAGATTTTCATGACCTATGACCGGCTCAAGGTGGATGATGAGCCGCTGCTGGACATCCTTCTTGCCGCGCGCCAGTCCGGCGCGATGTTGTGCGCCCATGCCGAAAACCACGGCATCATCGCCTGGATGGTGAAGCGCCTGCTCGCGCGCGGCTACACAATGCCGAAATATCACGCCGTCAGCCACGCCCGCGTGTCGGAGGCGGAAGCCTTTACCCGGTTGATCGGCATGGCTGCGCTGATCGACCAGCCCATCATGATCTTCCACGTCTCCACCGCCGAAGGCGCCAAGGTGATCCGCGATTCGCGCGGGCTGGGATTGAAGGTGTTTGCCGAGACCTGTCCGCAATACCTGTTCCTCACCGCAGCCGATCTCGACAAGCCCGGGGTGGAAGGGGCCAAGTGGATGTGCAGCCCGCCGCCGCGGACGCATTCAGACCAGGAGGCGCTGTGGCAGGCGCTGTCGCTCGGCGATCTCCAGACCATCTCGTCGGATCACGCGCCGTATCGCTACGACGAGACCGGCAAGCTGCGCGCCGGCCCCAATCCGAACTTCAAGCAGGTCGCGAATGGCCTGCCGGGATTGGAGCTGCGGTTGCCGCTGCTGTTCGACGCGATGGTGTCGAACGGGCGGCTGGGCCTGGAAAAGTTCGTCGAACTGACGTCGACGGCGCCGGCCAAGATTTACAATCTGCATCCGCGCAAGGGCTCGATCGCGGTCGGCGCCGATGCCGATATTGCAATCTGGGACCCCGATCGCGAGACCGTGATCGCCGACGAGATGATGCACGACCTTGCCGGCTACACGCCGTTTGCAGGCCGCAAGCTGAAGGGCTGGCCGGTGTCGGTGCTGTCGCGTGGTCGGGTGATCATCGACCGAAACAAGTGCCTCGCGAGCGCCGGCAGCGGCCAGTTCCTGGCACGCAACGGCGGCGAGGCGGCCATGCCCACCGGCCGGCTCGTGGCCGACATGGATCCCGAGCGCAATTTCGGAGCGAAGCTACTGTGACGGTGGATCGCGCGCGATGAAGATCGTCATCTTCGGCGGCACGGGGTTTGTCGGCCTCAATGTTGCGGAGGCGCTGCTCGCGCGCGGGCATGACGTCACGCTGTATGACCGTGCAGAGTTGCCGCCAGCCGCGCGGCGGTCTCTTGCCAAATACGGCGCACGGCTCCAAGCCGTACAGGGCGATATCACCGACGCAGAGGCCATCGATGCCCTCATCGCCGAAGGCGTTGATGCGATCATGCTCGGCGCGGCCATCACCGCCGGTGATGAACTGGAGAGGGCATCGACCGCGCGCGTTCTCGAAATTAATGTGATGGCGCAGATCCCGATCCTGCTCTCCGCGATCCGGCATGGCGTGCGCCGGGTCGTCAATCTCTCCTCGGCATCGGCCTATGGCGCCGCGGGCGCGCGGGTCGAGATTCTGGACGAGGACACGCCTTGCGATCCGGTCTCGTTCTACGCGATCAGCAAGTTCACATCGGAGCGATCGGTTGCGCGTCACGCCAAGCTCTTCGGCGGTGATTTCCTAAATGTGCGGCTGAGCGCGCTATTCGGACCGTGGGAGCGACCGAGTTCCGTGCGCGACACGCCAAGCCTCCAGTTCCAGATCTTGGCCGCGTTCGCGCGCGGCGAGCCGGCGATCATGCCTGAAGCGGGCATGCGGGATTGGATCTACGCGCCGGATGCGGCCGAGGCCGTCGCACTGCTGATCGAAGCCGAGCGGCCGCGCCACCGGCTCTACAACATCTCCCGCGGAGAACTTTGGCCTGCGCTGCAATGGGGCGAGGCCTTTGCGGCGTTGCATCCCGGCCTGGAGTGCCGGGTCGCGGCGCCCGGCGAGAAAACCGTCATCAAGCTGCATGGGCCCTATCGCGCGCCGCTGTCGGTGAACCGGATGGCGGATGAATTCGGCTGGCGCGCGCAGTTCGGCTGCGCCGAGTCGGGGGCCGCGATGAGTGCCTGGTTGACGCAGCACAAGGAGTGGATCTGACATGCGGCTGCAGGGGCGCACGGCCATCATCACGGGCGCAGGCTCCGGCATCGGCCGCGCCAGTGCAAAGCTGTTCGCGGAAGAGGGCGCACGTCTTGCTCTGGTCGATCGCGATCCAGCCGGACTTCAGGAAACGTTGAGCTTGGTCGGCGAGGCAACGACGCATATTGGCGACGTCGGCGATGCCGATTTCGCCGAGGCGGTGGCAAATGATGTGGTAGCACGGCACGGCCAGCTCGATATCCTGATGACTGCCGCTGGCTTCTCCTGTGGCGGCACCGTGTTGACAACGGACCCCGCCGATTGGGATGCGGTGTTCCGCACCAATGTCGGCGGCACCTGGCTGTGGGCGAGGGCAGCCGTGCCGCAGATGCAGCGGCAGAACAGCGGTTCGATCATCACGCTGACGTCGCAGCTTGCGATTGCCGGCGGCAAGGGCAACAGTGCCTATATCGCCGCCAAGGGCGCGATTGTCAGCCTGACCCGGACGATGGCGGTGGATTTCGCGGCGGACGGCATTCGCGTCAACGCCATCGCGCCCGGTGCGATCGACACGCCGATGCTTCGCCGCAGCTTTGCGCGCCACGCCAATGCGGACGAGGTGCGCGAAGCCTCCCGCGACCGCCATGCCATGAAGCGGTTCGGCCAGGCCGATGAGATCGCGCAGGCCGCGCTCCACCTCGCAAGCGATGCCTCCTCGTTTACGACCGGGACCGTGATGGTGGTCGACGGAGGCTGGCTCGCGGCATGAGTGATGCGCTGACAGAGCTGGAAGCGAACGTTCGCGCCGATCTCGCGCGGATCGCGCATCCCGGTGCCGCCTGGCTCGAACCGAAGACGGGACCGGATGGCAAGCCGGCGCTGGATGTGCTCGTGATCGGCGCCGGCCAATCCGGCATCGCCATCGGCTTCGGCCTGCTGCGCTCCCGCGTCAGCAACATCCTGCTGCTGGACAAGGCCGAGGAGGGGAAGGAGGGGCCATGGCTCACCTATGCCCGCATGCCGACGCTGCGCAGCCCGAAGGACTATACGGGACCTGACCTCGACATCCCCAGCCTGACCTATCAATCCTGGCATGAGGCCCGCTTCGGCACGGAGAGCTGGCAGACACTCGACCTGATCCCGCGCGGCCACTGGGCTGAGTATCTGCTCTGGCTGCGGCGCACAGTCGGCTTGCCGGTGCGCAACGGGAGCGAGCTTCTGGAAATCCGGCCGGCGCGGGATGGTTTGCTGGCCGCACGCGTGAAACGTGGCGATGGCGTCGAGACACTCCATGCGCGCAAGATCGTGCTTGCGACGGGGCAGGAGGGGATGGGGAACTGGATGATCCCCGAGCCGCTGAGCCATCTGCCCATGAGCTCGGTCGCAACCGTCGCCGACGACATCGACTTCGAAAACCTTCGCGGCAAGCGCGTCGCCGTGATCGGTGCCGGCGCATCTGCCTTCGACAACGCAGCAACCGCGCTGGAAGCGGGCGCGGCGGAGGTGCACCTGCTGTGTCGTCGTGCGCAGATCCAGCTGATCCAGCCCTATCGCTGGCTGACTTTCCGCGGCTTCCTCCGCCATCTCAGCGATCTCGACGACGCCTGGCGGTGGCGCTTCATGCGCACCATCCTCGACATGCGCGAAGGCTTTCCGCAGGCAACTTACGATCGCTGCGCAAATCACGCCAATTTCACATTGCACGAGGGCGCCCCGATCGAGGCGGCCCGCGAGACCGATCGTGGTGTGGAATTGCAGACGCCGCGCGGCGCCATACCTGCGGATTTCGTCATCTGCGGCACCGGCATCGACATGGATTTTTCCGGCCGTGGCGAGTTGCGCGCATTTGCCGGCAATATCGCAACCTGGGCCGACCGCTACCAGCCCCCGGAGAGCGAGCGCAGCGCGCGGCTCGGTCGCTTTCCCTATCTCGCCGACGATTATGCCTTCACCGAGCGTGTCGCGGGCGATACGCCGTGGATCTCGAATATCCATCTCTTCGCCATCGCCTCCACCATGAGTTTCGGTCCGTCGGGATCGTCGATCAACGCGATGACGACCGCGGCGCCGAAGCTAGTGAATGGCCTGACGCGCGGCCTGTTTCGTGCCGATGTCGAACGGCATTGGGCCTCGCTTCGCGCCTATGACGTGCCGCAGGCCGTGGTGACGCGGCCAGCGCGAAAAATGAAAGAATCGCGATGATCGTCCATGCGCCGCCGCGACAAAGCGTCCGCAAGAGCGCATCATGAGACTGGCGCGCAACTTGCTTCTTTCTTAACCTGTCCTATCGGCGTTCTTGTCGAGATTTTTGGGGAAAACCAATGCGTTTTGTGTCTTTCAGGTCGGCATCCTCCGTGCTCGCCACCACCGCGTTGTTGCTCATCGCCACCGCGCCCTCGCAAGCGCAGACCAGGGCCGAGACGTTGCGCTATGTCACCGGCGCATCCGTCAACACGCTCGATCCCAACATCCCCGGCTCGACGCGCGAATCCTTCGCGCTGAGCATGAGCACCTACGACCGCCTGGTGGCGTTCGGCCGCAAGCAGCTCAACGGCAAATGGGTGTTCGATCTCGACAAGATCACCGGCGAGCTCGCCGAATCCTATGACGTGAGCCCGGATGGACTGAAGCTGACGTTCCATCTGCGCAAGGATGCCAAGTTCCAGGACGGCTCGCCCGTGACCGCCGAGGACGTGAAATGGTCGCTCGATCGCTGCGTCACCGCGCCGATCCTCGGCAAGGCACAATTGCTGACGGGATCGCTGACGTCGGCCGACCAGTTCAAGGTGATCGATCCCCTCACGATCGAGGTGACGCTGCCGAAACCCGACAAGCTCGCGCTGCCGAATCTCGCGACGGTCTACCCGCTGATCATCAATTCGAAAGTGGCCAAGGAACACGCGACCCCGGAAGATCCCTGGGCCACCGCCTGGCTGAAGGAGAACACCGCCGGCAGCGGCGCTTATGTGCTCGAGACTTTCAAGCCCGGCGAGCAGGCCATCATCAAGCGCAACGAGGCGTGGAACCGCGGCTCGCCCGACAAGCCCGCCTTCTTCAAGCGTGTGATCATCCAGTCGGTGCCGGAGCCGGCCACCCGCGCCAACCTAGTCGAGCGCGGCGACGCCGATCTCGTCGTCGATCTCCAGGCCAGCGACGTGCAGTCGCTCGAGGCCAAGGGCAAGCTCAAGGTGATCTCGACGCCGCAATACAATTCGATCACCTTCGTCTCGATGAACAACCAGATCCCGCCCTTCGACAACGTCAATGTCCGCAGAGCCGTCGCATTCGCGCTGCCCTATGAGGACATGTTCAAGGCTGCCCTGTTTGGCCGCGGCGCCCCGCTGTTCGGCGCGACCTGGCCCGATGGCAAGCCACTGAACGGCATCTATCCGTTCCAGGCGCCGGTAAAGACCGATCTCGACAAGGCCCGTGAATATCTGAAGGCCGCTGGACTCGCGGAGGGTTTTTCGACCACCTTCAGTTTCAACGTCGGCCAGGCCTCGACCGCGGAGCCGATGGCGGCGCTCGTGAAGGAATCGCTCGCCAAGATCGGGATCAAGGTCGACATCCAGAAGCTGCCGGATGCGCAGATGTCGACGCAGATCAACGAGAAGAAGCTGCCCTTGTTCACGGAAGGCATCGTGGCCTGGCTGCCCTCGACCGATTACTTCTATCGCAATTTCTACACCGGCAATCAGCGCTGGAATTACAGCTCGATCAACAATCCGGAGCTGGCGACCATCGCGCAGGAAGCGCGCTTCGAGCCCGACAAGGCCAAGTACGAGGAAGCCGGCCGCAAGCTCAACGCGATCCATTTCAGCGAGATGCCGCAGATCCCGCTGTGGCAGCCCAACCAGGACGCCGTGATGGCCTCGTCGATCGAGGGCTACACCTATGAATTCCATCGTCAGGTCGACTATCGCGACGTCAGCCGCAAGTGACTTCAAAAAGTAACTTGAGCAAGAAATCATGTCTGCAAACCAGAGGCTCTGAATGGTGATGACAGGTCTTGGTGCGACGGTGGCGCGGGCGGGGAGGCGGCTTCTGTCATCGCTGCCGGCGTTGTTCGGCGTGCTGGTCTTCACCTTTCTGCTGATGCGGGTCCTCCCCGGAGATCCCGCGGTGTTCTTCGCCTCGGGGCCCAATGCCGGCAAGGAAGAGATCGAGCAGATCCGCAAGCAGATGGGGCTCGACAAGTCGGTGCCGGAGCAGCTCGTGTTCTATCTGTCCGATATCGGCCGCGGCAATCTCGGCCGCTCCATGATGACCGGACAGCCGGTCCTGAAGGACCTTCGCGAACGGCTGCCGGCCTCGCTGGAGCTCACCTTCACGGCGCTGCTGATCGCGCTGATCGCGGCGGTCCCGCTCGGCGTGGTCGCAGCCTTGAAACCGGGATCGCTGGTCGATCACGGCGTGCGGCTGTTCTGTGCGCTCGGCGTCTGCGTGCCGACCTTCGTCTCGGGCCTGCTGCTGATCTATGTGTTCTACTATCTGCTCGGTCTTGCGCCTGATCCGACCGGGCGGATCGACGTCTTCACCTCACTGCCGCCGCAGCGCACTGGGTTCCTGTCGATCGATTTCTTGCTCGCGGGGGACATCGAAGGCTGGTGGGCGGCCTGCAAGCAGTTGATCCTGCCGGCGCTGAGCATGGCCCTGTTCGTCATCGCGCCGCTGGCGCGGATCACACGTGCCTCGATGCTGGTCTCGCTCGGTAGCGATTTCGTGCGCACCGCGCGCTCCGTCGGATTGTCCTGGCAGAAGGTCGTCGTCACCTATGCGCTGCGCAATGCGATCCTTCCCGTCATCACCATTGCAGGCATCGTGTTCTCGACCATGCTTGGCGCGAATGTCCTGGTGGAGAAGGTGTTCTCCTGGCCGGGCGTCGCCTCCTACGCGCTCGATGCGCTGCTGTCGTCCGACTATGCGCCGGTGCAGGGTTTTGTGCTGCTGATGGCTGGCATCTTCGTGCTGGTCAATCTGGTCGTCGATATCTGCTACGGCATCGCCGATCCCAGGGTGGCGATCGGATGACCAGCGCAACCTTCCGCCATTCGGTCTGGATTTTGCGCGGCAACCCGCTGACCGGCGTCGCCGCGGCCGGTGTCCTGCTGTTCGTCCTGGTCGCGATCTTCGGACCGTGGCTCGTGCCCTATGATCCCATCGTCTCCAATGTCTCGGAGGCCTTGCAGCCGCCGAGCGCGGCGCACCTTGCCGGCACCGACCAGCTCGGGCGCGACGTGTTCAGCCGCCTCGTCGTTGCGGCACGGCTCGACCTGGCCATCGCGGTCTCGGCGGTCGGCATCTCCTTCGTCATCGGCGCCGTCGTGGGCTCGTTCTGCGGCTATGCCGGCGGCAGGCTCGACCGCTCGGTCGGCCGCTTCGTCGATGTCATGATGGCCTTTCCGCTGTTTGTGCTGGCGATGGCGATGGTTGCGGCGCTCGGCAACCGGATCGAGAACATCGTGATTGCGACCGCGATCATCAATCTGCCCTTCTACATCCGCTTCGCCCGTGCCGAGGTCAACGTCCGGCGCAATGTCGGCTGGGTGGAGGCGGCGCGTTCCTGCGGCGAGAGTCATTTCTCGGTGGTGCTGCGCTTCCTGTTGCCGAACATCCTGCCGGCGATGGCGGTGCAAATCTCACTCAACCTCGGCTGGGCGATCCTGAACGCCGCCGGTCTTTCCTTCATCGGCCTTGGCGTCAAGCCGCCGACCCCGGAATGGGGCATCATGGTCGCGGAGGGGGCGCGCTTCATCTCGACGGGGCGGTGGTGGCTGGTGGCCTTTCCGGGCCTCGCGTTGATGATGGCCGTGCTGTGCTTCAACCTCCTCGGTGACGGGATGCGGGACATTCTCGATCCGCGCATGCGCACATGAGCGAGGAATTGCTCAGGATCGACGACCTCCACGTCGAATTCTCGACGCGACGAGGGATGGTCGAGGCCGTGCGCGGTGTGACGCTCACGGTCGAAGCCGGCGAGATGCTTGGCCTCGTCGGCGAAAGCGGCTCTGGTAAGTCGGTCACCGGTTTTGCCACGACGCGGCTGCTCGATGCGGCCGGCCGCGTCACCGCAGGCAAGATACTGTTTCGCGGGCAGGACGTCACAAAACTCAGGGGTGACGATCTCCGGCAGCTCCAGGGCGCCGCAATGTCGATGATCTTCCAGAACCCGCGGGCGGCGCTCAATCCGATCCGCGCGATCGGTTTGCAGATCGCGGACGCGATCCTCACGCACAAGCGGATATCGAAGGATGCCGCCCGCGCCGAAGCGCTGGAGCTGTTGCGCGCCGTCCAGATCCGCGACCCCGAGACGCGGATGAACGCCTATCCGCACGAACTTTCCGGCGGCATGTGCCAGCGCGTCATGATCGCGATCGCGATTTCCTGCAATCCCGCGCTCTTGATTGCCGATGAGCCGACGACCGGACTCGATGTCACCACGCAGAAGGTGGTGATGGACCTCCTGGCGGAGATTGCCGCCGCGCGCGGCATGGCGACGATCCTGATCACGCACGATCTCGGGTTAGCGGCGCGATATTGCCGCCGTATCGCGGTGATGGAACGCGGCCGCATCGTCGAAGAGGCAAGCCCCAGGACGCTCTTCGGCGCGCCGCAGCACGCCTATACCAGGCGGCTGGTGGCGGCGTCGCCAACCGCGACCTCCGGGATCGCGGACCTCGTGACGGAAGAGGAGCGGGAAGGCTACGCGGCTGTCATCGGCAGGCCCAGACGGGAGCCCGTCCACGGGACTCCGCCGCTGCTGGAGGTGCGCAAGCTCGCAAAACGCTTCGACGAGGGCGCTGCGGCGGTGGCGGACTTCTCGATGACGATGGCCGGCGGCGAGAGCGTCGGCCTCGTCGGTGAATCCGGCTCCGGCAAGAGCACGACGTCGCGCATGATCTGCCGCCTGATCGACCCGAGCGAGGGCGAGATCGTGTTCGACGGCCAGGCGATCGGCCATGTGGCGTCGCGCGACTTTCACCGCTCGCAGTTCCGCAAAGATATCCAGATGGTGTTCCAGGACCCGAACGAGAGCCTCAATCCGCGCTTCACCGCCTTCGACTGCATCGCCCATCCCCTGATGCGGCTCGATCGTATGCGTGGGGGCGATGCGCTGCGCAAGCGGGTGGAAGACTGCGCCGATCGCGTGGGGCTGCCGCTGGATCTGTTGCCGCGCTTTCCGCATCAGCTCTCCGGCGGCCAGAAGGCGCGCGTCGGCATCGCCCGTGCCATCGCCTGCCGGCCGCGCCTTCTGGTGCTGGACGAGCCGACCGCTGCGCTCGACGTCTCCGTTCAGGCCGTGGTGCTGCAACTGCTCGACCGCCTGCGGCGCGAGAACGACATCGCGCTGCTGTTCGTCAGCCACGATCTCAACGTGGTGCGGATGCTCTGCGACCGCACCATCGTGCTGCGCAATGGCGGCATCGTGGAGCAGGGCGAGAGCCGGGCGTTGTTCGACAATCCCAAGACCGACTACACGCGCAAGCTGATCGAGGCGATCCCGCATATCGAGAACGGCCCGGTGCTGGCGGCCGCGCTTTGAGGTCTCGACTGGCCCAGCTAGTGCGGATATCGCGCTGGCGAAGGTCTGGTTAGTGGCATACCATTTGCACGCCAATGAGCTCTGGTTTCACCTGTTCTTGGCCAACGATGGCCGGCATCACGGCACTATTGGGAGGATTTCATGGATCGCAGGACCGTATTGAAGGGACTGGCCGGCGCGGGCGGTCTGGCATTGAGCGGCCTCTCGGCCCCGGCGATCGCACAAGGCGCCTCCGCGCGCACCCTGCGCTTCGTGCCGCAAGCAAACCTTGCCAATTTCGACCCGATCTGGGGCACGCAATATGTCGTGCGCAATGCCGCCGCGCTGGTCTGGGATACGCTCTACGGCGTCGATTCCGCGCTGCAGCCGCAGCGGCAGATGGTCGAGGCCGAGGAAGTGACCGACGACGGCACCACCTGGACGTTCAAATTGCGGCCGGGGCTCAAATTCCACGACGGCGAGCCGGTGCTGAGCAAGGACGTCGTTGCGAGTCTCACTCGCTGGGCGGCACGCGATCCGATGGGGCTGATGCTCAAGGCGCTGCAGCAGGAACTCACCGCTGTCGACGACCGCACCTTCAAATGGGTGCTGAAGCAGC
Source organism: Bradyrhizobium sp. MI1.4 (assembly GCF_055811315.1). Classification (NCBI taxonomy): domain Bacteria; kingdom Pseudomonadati; phylum Pseudomonadota; class Alphaproteobacteria; order Hyphomicrobiales; family Nitrobacteraceae; genus Bradyrhizobium; species Bradyrhizobium sp. MI1.4. Next base: position 61,434 of record NZ_JBVVPP010000025.1, read on the forward strand.
CGTTCCCGAAGATGCTCTATGCGCTCGGCAAGAACAACTCGCCTTGCGCCTTCATCATGCCGGAGCGCATCGCGCAGACGGACCCGTTCAAGCAGATCGGCGATTATGTCGGCTCGGGGCCGATGAAGTTCGCCAAGGGTGAGTGGGTCCCGGGCGCCAAAGCCGTGTTCGAAAAATTCGCCGACTATGTGCCGCGGCAGGAGAAGGCATCGTGGCTCGCCGGCGGCAAGCAGATGCTGCTCGACCGCGTCGAATGGATCGTGATGCCGGATCCGGCGACCGCCGCGGCCGCGTTGCAAAACGGCGAGATCGACTGGTGGGAGAACCCCATCGCGGACCTCGTCCCGGTCCTGAAGAAGAACAAGAACATCAGCGTCGACATCGGCGATCCCCTCGGCAATGTCGGCTCGTTCCGCATGAACTTCCTGTATCCGCCTTTCAACGACGTGCGGGCGCGGCGCGCAGTGCTGATGGCGATGAGCCAGGAAGACTATATGCGTGCGCTCGTCGGCGACGACAATTCGCTGTGGAAGTCGCTGCCGGGCTTCTTCACGCCCGATACGCCGCTCTACACCGAGGCGGGCGGCGAAGTCTTGAAGGGCAAGCGCGATCTCGACGCCGCCAAGAAGCTGCTCGCGGAGAGCGGCTATTCCGGCCAGCCGGTGACGTGCCTGGTGGCGCAGGATCAGCCGATCACCAAGGCGTTCGGCGATGTGACCGCCGATCTCCTGAAGAAGCTCGGCATGAATGTCGACTTCGTCGCGACCGATTGGGGCACCGTCGGCTCCCGCCGCGCGCAGAAGACACCGCCCGGGCAGGGCGGCTGGAACATGTTCCACACCTGGCATGCAGGTTCGGACTGCATCAATCCGGCGCCCTACACCGCCATTCGCGCCAACGGCGACAAGGCGTGGTTCGGCTGGCCGAGCAGCCCCGGCACCGAGAAGGAGGTCACGTCCTGGTTCGAGGCCAAGAACCTCGACGAGGAGAAGGCCGCGGTCGCTCGCCTCAACAAGGTCGCGCTCGAGGACGTCGTCTACGCGCCGACCGGCTTCTTCCTCAGCTACACGGCCTGGCGCAAGAACGTCTCCGGCATCACGAAAGGGCCGCTGCCGTTCTTCTGGGGCGTGTCGAAATCCGCATGACCCTGCGCTGAAGCCAGATGCTCTCCTACATCCTCCGGCGTATCGCCTCGACCTTGCCCGTGATGGCGATCGTCGCGCTGTTCGTGTTCAGCCTGCTCTACATCGCGCCGGGGGATCCCGCCGTGGTGATCGCGGGCGATCAGGCAAGTCCGGAGGATGTGGAGCGCATCCGTCAGAGCCTCGGGCTCGACCGACCCTTCCTGATCCAGTTCGGCAGCTGGGTCTGGCGCATTCTGCACGGCGATCTCGGCACCTCGATCTTCACCAATCTGCCGGTCTCGACCATGATCGGCCAGCGTCTCGGGCCGACGCTGTCGCTGATGATGGTCACGCTCCTGCTCACGATCGTGGTCGCGGTGCCGCTCGGCGTGCTGGCGGCCTGGAAGGCGGGAAGCCTGATCGACCGGGCCATCATGGCCTTTGCCGTGTTCGGCTTCTCCCTGCCGGTCTTCGTCGTCGGCTATGTCCTCGCCTACGTCTTTGCGCTGGAGCTCGAATGGCTTCCCGTGCAGGGCTATACGCCGCTCGCCCAGGGCCTCTGGCCCTGGCTGCAAAACCTGATCCTGCCGTCGATCGCACTCGGCTGTGTCTACATCGCGCTGATCGCGCGTATCACGCGCGCCACCATGCTCGAAGTGCTGCAACAGGATTATATCCGCACCGCGCGCGCCAAGGGCCTCGGGCAGGGCGGCATCCTGTTCGTCCACGCGCTGAAGAACGCGGCAGTGCCGATCGTCACGGTGATCGGGATCGGCATTGCGCTTCTGATCGGCGGCGCGGTCGTCACGGAAAGCGTGTTCGCGATTCCCGGCCTCGGCCGGCTCACGATCGACGCGATCCTGCGCCGCGATTATCCCGTCATCCAGGGCATCGTGCTGCTGTTCAGCTTCGTCTACGTCCTCGTCAATCTGATGATCGACGTCGTTTATACGCTCGTTGACCCGAGGATCCGCTATTGACCGACACGACCGTCAATCCGCAAGCGCTGCCGGCGGGCTTCGTCCTCGCGCCGCAACTGCCGGAGATTCTTCGGCCCGTCGTGATCCGGCGCGGCTTCATCGGCCTGCTGCGGGGCCATCCCACCGTCGCCATCGGTGGCACGTTGCTGCTGATACTCGTCCTGATCGCGATTTTTGCGCCTTATCTTGGCACGGTGGATCCGACCGCACTTGCGCCGGCCAAGCGCACCCGCGCGCCGTCGGCGCTTTACTGGTTTGGCTCCGACGTGCTCGGTCGCGACATCTATTCACGCGTGCTGTTCGGCGCGCGCGTCTCGCTCACGGTCGGCTTGTCCGTTGCGATCTTCGCCTCCGCGGCCGGTCTCGCCATCGGCATCGTCTCCGGCTTCATCCGCTGGGCCGACGGCATCTTGATGCGCTTCATGGACGGCCTGATGTCGATCCCGCCGATCCTGCTGGCGATCGCGCTGATGGCGCTGACACGCGGCAGCGTCGGCAACGTCATTCTGGCGATTACGGTTGCCGAAATCCCGCGGGTTTCCCGTCTTGTCCGTAGTGTGGTGCTGTCGCTGCGCGAGCAGCCTTACGTGGATGCAGCGGTAGCCTGCGGCACGCGCACACCGATGATCATCCTGCGCCACATCCTGCCGAACACGCTGGCGCCGATGCTGATCCAGGCGACTTACATTTGCGCCAGTGCGATGATCACGGAAGCGATCCTGTCCTTCATCGGCGCGGGAACGCCGCCGACCATTCCGTCCTGGGGCAACATCATGGCCGAGGGGCGGGCGCTGTGGCAGGTCAAGCCCTACATCGTGTTCTTTCCGGCGGCGTTTCTGTCCGTCACCGTGCTCGCCGTGAATTTGCTCGGCGATGGCCTTCGCGATGCGCTCGATCCGCGCATGGCCAAGAGCCTGTGATGGCGAGGGGTTGATCGCGATGGCACTGCTTGAAGTCGAAAATCTCCAGACCCACTTCCGCACGCCCAGCGGCATCAACCGCGCGGTGGAAGGCGTGTCGTTCCATGTCAACGAGGGCGAGACGCTCGCCATCGTCGGTGAGTCCGGTTGCGGCAAGTCGGTGACCTCGATGTCGCTGATGCGGCTGATTCCGGAACCACCGGGAAGGATCGCCGGCAGCATCCGCTTCGCGGGCAAGGACCTGCTGCAAATGTCGGATCGCGAGATGCGCGCGATCCGCGGCAACGACATCTCGATGATTTTTCAGGAGCCGATGACCAGCCTCAATCCGGTCCTGACTGTCGGCCGCCAGATCCGCGAGACGCTGATGATCCACCAGGGCCTGGACAAGCAGGCCGCGGAGGCGCACGCCATTGAGATGTTGATTCTGGTCGGCATTCCCGAGCCGACGCGTCGCGTGCGTGAATATCCGCATCAGCTCTCCGGCGGCATGCGCCAGCGCGTCATGATCGCCATTGCACTCGCCTGCAATCCAAAGCTTCTCATTGCGGACGAGCCGACCACCGCCCTCGACGTGACGATCCAGGCGCAGATCCTGAAATTGATGCTGGATCTCAAGCACCGGGTTGGCGCAGCCATCATCCTGATCACCCACGATCTCGGTGTCGTCGCCGAGATCGCCGAACGCGTCATGGTCATGTATGCCGGCCGCAAGGTCGAGGAGGCGCCGGTGGCGGAACTGTTCCGTTCGCCGCGTCATCCGTATACGCAAGGCCTGCTCGGCGCAGTGCCGCGGCTCGGCTCGTCGCTGACCGGCACGGCGAGACGGCTGGCGGAGATCCCCGGGCAGGTGCCTGATCTGCGCAAGCCCATCGTCGGCTGCGTCTTCGCCGGACGTTGCGCGCTCGCGACCGATCTCTGCCGGCAGTATGCGCCGGGGCTCGAAGAGAAGGGCCCACGTCACGTCGCGGCCTGCCATTATGCGGCCAAGGGAGCGGTCGCGGCATGAGTCCTCCGCTGCTCCAGGTCAACGACCTCAAGAAGCACTTCCCGGTCAAAAAAGGCCTGTTCAGCCGCAAGTCCGAATGGGTCTATGCGGTGGACGGTGTGTCGTTCGAGATCGCGCGCGGCGAGACGCTCTCGCTGGTCGGCGAGTCCGGCTGCGGCAAATCGACGGTCGGCCGTGCGATCCTGCGCCTGTTCGACATCACGGCAGGGCAGGTCATCCTCGACGGCCAGCGTATCGACGACGCTCATCCGAGCACGATGCGTCAGATGCGCCGCCGCGTGCAGGTGGTGTTCCAGGACCCGTTCTCGAGCCTCAATCCGCGCATGCGCGTGCGCGACATCCTGGCCGAGCCGATCCGCAATTTCGGCCTCGCCAAATCCGCGATCGATCTCGAGACACGCGTGGCGGCGCTGATGGACACCGTGCGCCTGCCGCGCGAGGCGCTGAACCGCAGGCCGCACGAATTCTCCGGGGGCCAGCGCCAGCGCATCGGCATCGCGCGTGCGCTCGCCGCCGAGCCCGAGCTGATCGTCTGCGACGAGGCGGTGTCGGCGCTCGACGTCTCGGTAAAGGCCCAGATCGTCAATCTGCTGCAGGATCTGCAGCGCGAGTTCGGCCTGGCGCTGCTGTTCATCAGCCATGACCTCGCGATCGTCGAGCACATGACCCATCGCGTCGCGGTGATGTATCTCGGCAAGATCGTCGAGGTGGCGCCGCGCTACGAGATCTTCGCCGCGCCAAAGCATCCTTACACCAAGGCGCTGCTCTCGGCGGTGCCGCTGCCCGAGCCTGGCGCTCAGCGCAATCCCATCATCCTCAAGGGAGACGTGCCGAGTCCGATCAACCCGCCGAGCGGGTGCCGCTTCCACACCCGTTGCCCATGCGTATTCGATCGCTGCCGGACCGAGGAGCCGACATTGCGCGCGGCTGGACCCGAGCAGTGGGTGGCCTGTCATCTCGAAGAAGGTGCGACGGTGACGAGCGGCTAGCCGTCTGGGCGGTCGCAAAGCTCTGGATCGAGGCGCAGGGGCGTCAACCGGGCGAGGATGACACTCTGCTCCTGTTTTGCCCGACGAGTCAAAAACGTTTGCGACGAAAATTCATGTGTAAAAACAACCTCATTCTACTGTGCATGGGGTTGTTTTCGCGTTTTTTGTTTTAGCCGCCTTCAACCCTGGCGGCGCAGGAAGCCCGTGATCGTCACCTTTTCCCAGATGTCGGCCGCGGCAAACGGATCGGCTTGGTTGAAAGCCTCGACCTCGCTGCGGCCGGGCGCCTCGATCAGGAACAGGCTGCCAATCATCCTCTCGCCGTCGTCGGAGACCAGCGGCCCTGACATCACGATCTTGACGCCGAAGCGCGAGGTGTCGCTCAGGAAAGCCTTGTGGGCGTCGTAATTGGCGAGCCGGATCGGCAGCGCGCCGGCGCGGTCGAGGGCGTGAATGGCGAACAGCATGATGGTCTCCGTTTATATCACGTTTTCTTGGGACGGCCGCGGCTGCGGCCGTCCGGGCTTGTCGTGATGGCGGCGGTTGGTTACTTGCCGCCGAGCTTGCTGGCTTCTTCGAAAGTCGGGCAGCTCCGTTGCTCCAGCGGCACGTCGAACGGCTGGTAATTGTCCTTGGTGATCACGGTCGGCTTCAGCACGATCTCAGCAATGACGGGCTGGTTGCGCAAGGAGCGGATCGCCATCATGGTGCCGAGGCAGCCTTGAAAGAATCCGTTGTAATCGCCGCTCGCGAGCAGCTTGCCGGACTTGATCGCGTCGATCGCTTCCTTGGTGCCGTTGATGCCGATCACCTGCGCCTTGCGGTTGGCGCCGTCGAGGGCCTCGATCGCGCCGACCGCCATGGCGTCGTTGGCGGCGAGCACGCCGTCGATCTGCGCGTTCGACTGCATCAGATTCTCCATCACCTGGAGCGCCTGGAGCCGCTGGTAATTGCCGGGCTGCGAGGCCAGCAGCTTCGCACCGGCATTTTCCTTCAGCGCGTCGTTGAAACCGCGGACGCGGTCGACATTGGTCAGTGAGCCCTTGACGCCCTCGATGATGACGATGTTGCCCTTGCCGCCGAGCCTCTTGAGCAGGAAGCGCGCGGTCTCGAGCCCGAGGCTGTAATCGTCGGCGCCGACGAAAGACAGGAACTTGCCGCCGGCCGAGCGATCGGTGATGTTGACGACGGGGATCTTGGCCTCGTTGATCTTCTCCACGCCCGGCACCATCGCCTTGTAGTCGACCGGCGTGAAGACGATGGCGCTAGGCTTCTTCACCACGACGTCCTCGATCTGGCTGAGCTGCTCGGGAATGCTGTCGGGCTTGGTCGGGATGTATTGCAGCGTCTTCGCGTTCAGCGTCTTCGCCATGTTGTCCGCGCCGACCCGCACCGTCTGGAAGAACGGATTGGTCTGGTTCTTGGTAAAGACGGCGATGGTCTCGCCATCGGCTCGCGCTTGCGTGGTGAGCGCGGCCGCCATCAGCAGCGGCAGCGCCAAATAACCCAGTGTCTGTTTCATGTTGCCTCCATCCCTCATTTTGCTTGTTGGTCGTTCAAGAGCTCATTGCGCGCGGCGGCGGGTCTTCATGTCGAGCCAGACCGCGAGAATGACGATGATGCCTGTCACCAGCGGCTGCCAGTTGGCGCTGACCGACAAGAGGTTCATGCCGTTCAGCACCAGCGTCAGGATCAGCGCACCGATGAAAGTGCCGAACACGGTGCCGACGCCGCCGAACAGGGAGGTGCCGCCGATCAGCACCGCGGCGATCGCGGGCAGCGTCAGGCTTTCGCCGATGTCGGCCTCGGCCGAATTGAGCCGCGACAGGAAGATGATCGAGGCGAGCCCCGCCATGGTGCCGGAGACGGCGTAGACCAGCAGCAGGCGTCGGGCGACCGGAATGCCGGAGAGCCGCGCCGCGACCGGATTGGCGCCGATCGCGTAGATCTCCTGGCCCCAGATCGTTCGCTGCGCAAACAGCGTTCCGATCCCGAGGAACACCAGCAGCAGATAGACCGGGATCGGCAGGCCGAATAGATAGCCGCTGCCGATCTGGCGGAACCCGGCCGGGAAGCCGTGAAGGGTTTCACCCGCCATGTACCAATAGGTGAGGCCGTTCAGCACCCAGAGCATGCCGTAAGTGGCGATGAAGGAGGGGATGCGCAGCGCGGTGACCATGACGCCGTTGAGGAGCCCAACGATGCCGCCGCAGGCAAGCCCGGTGAGGATGCCGAGCGCCGGCGAGCCGGTCTTGTGGATCACGGTCCCGGCGATGCAGGCGGACAGCGCGACATTGGCGCCGACGGAGAGATCGAGGCCCGCGGTCAGCACCACCAGGGTCAGGCCGGAGGCGATGAAGAAGGTCAGGCTCGCCTGCCTGAGCACATTGAGAATGTTGCCGAGGCTCAGGAAGGAATCGCTGAGCACGGCGAGCACCGCACAAATCAGCAGCGCCGCAAGCAGGCGATAGAACATTTGGATCGCGTCCTGCGACAGGAACGAGCGGGGCGGCGCGATGGCGTCTTTGCTGATGTCGGTCATGCGCGGCTCCGCAGGCCGTCAAGGAAGAGGGCAACGATGACGAGGACGCCGACGCTTGCGACCTGCACCGAGGACGGCAGCGAGATCAGGTTCAGCCCGTTGCGCAGCACGCCGACCGAGAGCACCCCGAGCAGCGTGCCGAGCAGCCAGCCATTGCCGCGCTCGAACGACGTGCCGCCGACGGCGACGGCCGCGATCGCATCGAATTCGAGACCGAGGCCCGCGGTTGGATGCCCGGAATTCATCCGCGCAGTCATCAAGAGGCCGGCGATGCCGGCCATGGCGCCGCCGATCGCATAGACCGCGATCAGCAGCTTGTTCGGTGAGAGGCCGGCGTAGCGCAGCGCCTCGCGGTTGCCGCCGAGCGCGAAGATGTAGGTGCCGAAGCGGGTGTGATAGAGCAGGCCGTGGAAGACCGCGTAGGTCACGAGTGCCATCACGATCGGCACGGGAATTCCCAAAAGCGTCGCCGAATAGATGTCGCGCACGCTGTGGGGGATGCCGACCACGCTCTGGCCGTCGCTGACGATCAGCGATAGGCCCTGCGCCATGCCGAGCGTGCCCAAGGTCGCAACGAAGGGCGGGATGCCCACGATGGCGACCAGCCAGCCATTGGCGAAGCCGAAGGCCGCGCCGACGAGGAGCCCGGCACCGAGGCCGAGCAACATCGAGTGGGTGGTGAGCGAGACGATGGCGACGCAGAGCGAGGTCAGCGTCAGCACCGCGCCCATCGACAGGTCCAGCCCCTCGGTCATGATGATCAAGGTCATCGGCAGCGCGAGCATGGTCAGGATCGTCGACTGCACCAGCACGTTGGAGAGGTTGGCGACCGACAGGAAGCCGGGCGCGATCGTGCTGAACAGCGCGATCAGCAGCACCAGCACGATGGCAACGCCGGGAATCCGTTGCAGCGGATTCGGTTGAGAGACGACCGCGGCCTCACGCATGATGCATCCCCAGTCGCACTATGTTCTCCTCGGTCAGCTCGCTACGCGCGAGATGCCCGGCGATGCGCCCTTCGCGCATCACATAGGCGCGGTCGCAGACGTGGCAGATCTCGACCTGTTCGGACGAGATCATCAGCGCCGCCGCGCCTTCCGCGACAAGGCGGTCGATCAGGGCGAAGATTTCGGCCTTGGCGCCGATGTCGATGCCCCGGGTCGGCTCGTCGAAGATGAAAAGTTTCGAGCCGGCGGCGAGCCACTTGCCGATCACGACCTTCTGCTGATTGCCGCCTGAAAGCAGGCCGACGGTCTGCCGTGCGCTAGGCGTCGCAATGCGTAGCTGACGGATCAGGCCGTCGGCAGTGCGCTGCGCACTGCGCTGGTCGAACAACCCGCTCGGGAACAGTTTTCGCAGCGCCGACACTACCAGATTGTCGCTCACCGATCGCAGCAGCGCGAGACCTTCGCTCTTGCGGCTCTCCGGGATCAGCGCAATGCCGCGGCGGGCGGCGAGGTCGGGCTCACCGGAAATGACTTTGCCGTCGAACACGATCTCGCCTGATGTCACGGGATCGGCACCGAAGATCGCGCGCGCGACTTCGCTGCGACCGGAGCCGACCAGGCCACACAGGCCGACAATCTCACCGCGGCGCACCTCGATGTTGATGTCGGCGATCCCCGTCGATGAACTCAAGGCCTTGACCTCGAGCAGCAGCTCGCCGGGCTTGTCGGCAAAATTGCGCGGGTAGGTCATGTCGACGTTGCGACCGACCATCATGCGGACGAGCTGGTCCGGCGTGACGTCAGCAGGTTTGACGCCGTCGATGCGGCGGCCGTCACGCAGCACGGTGATGCGGTCGCCGAGCGCGAACACCTCCGCCATGCGGTGCGAGATGTAGACGATCGAGACGCCGTCGGCCTTCAGCCGCGCGATCAGCGCGAACAGCAGCTCGGTCTCGCGATCGGATAGCGCCGCAGTCGGCTCGTCCATCACCAGGATGCGGGCGTTCTGGCTGATCGCCTTCGCGATCTCGACCATCTGCTGCTGCGCCACCCCCAGCTTGTCAACGATGGTGGAGGGATCGATGTCAAAGCCGATCGTGCCGAGCACGCGCGCCGCGTCGGCCAAAATCTTGCGGCGATCGATCGTGCCGGGGATGCGGCCCTTCGGCTCGCGGCCGAGAAAAATGTTCTGGGCGATATCGAGATGGGGGACGAGGGAGAATTCCTGGAAGATCACGGCAATGCCGAGCTTCTGCGCGTCCGCGGCCGAGTGGATCGCGACCGGCTCGCCTCTGTAGTAGAACTCGCCGGCATCGGCGCGATAGGCGCCGCACAGCACCTTCATCAGGCTCGACTTGCCGGCGCCGTTCTCGCCCAGCAGCATGTGGACTTCGCCGGGGAAGACGGCAAAGGAGACGTCGTCCAGCGCCTTGACGCCGGGAAACTCCTTACTGATGCCGCGCAGCTCAAGGAGCGGGACAGGTGAGGCGGGCTCGACGGCTAATGCGGCGGTGCTCATGCCTGCGCTCCGCCTGCAAAGATCTTTCCGGGGTTCATCAGTCCGTCAGGGTCGAGCGCGCTCTTGATCGACCGCATCACATCGACGGCCTCGCCGAGCTCGTCGGTGAGATAATCGATCTTGCCGAGCCCAATGCCGTGCTCGCCGGTGCAGGTGCCGTCCATGGCAATCGCGCGGGCGACCATGCGGGCCTGCAGCGCCTTGGCGCCTTCGGCTTCCTCGGGCCTGGCCGGGTCGACCAGGATCAGCATGTGAAAGTTGCCGTCGCCGACATGGCCGACGATCGGCGCGGTGAAGCCGTGCGCGTCCGCGTCGCGCCGCGTTTCGGTCAAGCATTCGGCGAGCCGCGAGATCGGCACGCAGACATCGGTGATCACTGCGCGCGCGCCGGGTCGCAGGCCCAGGCCGGCATAGAGCGTATTGTCGCGGGCGTGCCAGAGCCGACTGCGATCCTCCGGCGCCTTGGCCCAGGCAAAACCGTGGCCGCCATGGTCGGCGGCGATCGCCTCTGCGGCCTCGGCCTGTTCGGCAACAGAGGCCTCGGAGCCGTGGAATTCGAAGAACAGCGTCGGGGCTTCGCGATAGCCGAGCTTCGCATAGGCGTTGATGCCGCGCATCATGACGTCGTCGAGCAGCTCGATACGCGCCACGGGGATCGCGGACTGGATCATCGAGATCGCGCTGTCCACGGCGTTGGGCAGGGTGTCGAAGCTGCAAACCGCGGCCGAGATCGCCTGCGGCACGGGATGCACCTTCAGCGTGATTTCGGTGATTAAACCGAGCGTGCCCTCGGCGCCGACGAACATGCGCGTCAGGTCGTAACCGGCGGCTGACTTGCGCGCGCGTCTGGCGGTCCGGATCACGCGGCCGTCGGCCAGAACCACCTCCAGCGCCATGACGTTGTCCTTCATGGTGCCGTAGCGCACCGCCATCGTGCCGGAAGCTCGCGTGGACGTCATGCCGCCGATCGAGGCGTCGGCGCCGGGATCGATCGGAAAGAAAAGCCCAGTGCCGCGCAGCTCCGCATTGAGCTGCTTTCGGGTGATGCCGGGCTGCACGACGACGTCCATGTCGCTATCGTGCACCGTCAGCACCTTGTTCATGCGTGCGAAGTCGAAGCAGACGCCGCCCGCGACCGCGGCCGCATTGCCTTCGAGCGAGGTCCCGGCGCCGAACGGAACGATGGGCATATTCGCGCCGGCGCACAGTTTGACGATCTCCGCGACCTCCTGCGTGGTTTCAGGGAAGACGACGATGTCGGGCGGCAGGTTGCGATAATGCGACTCGCTCTGCCCATGCTGATCGAGCACGCCACGCGCGACGCTCGCGCGCGGGCCGATCATGCCTGTGAGGCGATCGGCCAATATGCTCGTGCTGACTCGCGGTCCCATTCTTACTCCCTGTCTGGCCCTGTTGTCGGACTCTTGTCTGGTCCGCCGTCGTTCAGCTTAAGCGGCTCTTGCGCTGCTAGCGACCTGCTTCAGGCCGAAATCATAGTTGAGGTGAAAATACTCGATGTCTACCATGCGACCATCGGGCGCACGGCCGGGCGGGCACTGCACAAATTCGCGGATCAGGCTGTCCTTGACGCCGAACACCACGTCGCTGTCGAGATACTGGTCGCCGGCCACGAACACATGGGTCACGAGTTGCTCGAAGCCGGGCGCCGAGATCATGAAATGCACGTGCGCCGGGCGCCAGGGATGGCGGCCCTGGACCGCCAGCATGTCCCCAACTGTGCCGTCATGTGGGATCGGATAGGCAGCCGGCTTGATCGACCAGAAATTGAAGCGGCCGTTCTGGTCGGTGTGGAAGCGCGCTCGCATCGCAAGGTCGCCGATCTTGTCGAGCTGCTGCACGTCGTAATAGCCATCATCGTCGGAATGCCAGACATCCACGACGGCGCCGGCGAGCGGCCGTCCGTCGACGGTCGACACCGAGCCGGTGACGAGCATCGGATCGCCTTCCATCGGGCCGGAGATGTCAGCGCCGTTGTCTTTCTCGGGCGACGCCTGCACGAAGAACGGACCGAGCACCGTGGTTTCGGTGGCGCCTTCCGGCACGGGATGATTGATCGCGTCGACCAGCATGGAGACGCCGAGCGCGTCCGACAGCAGGATGAACTCCTGGCGCTTGTCGTCGCACATGTGGCCGGTGCGGGTCAGGAACTCGATGCCGTATTCCCATTCCTTCTGGGTCGGTCGCACCTCGCGGACGAAGGCATGAAGGTGGCGCACCAGCGCTTCGCTGACCTGCTTGATCCGCGGATCGGTCGCGCCTGCGATCCGCTCCAGCACCGCGTCCGTGATCGTGTTCTCGTTGAAATTTCGCATAGGTGCCTCCGTGAATCAGAGTTTGGGCTCGCCGAGGCCGGACAGCCGCTCGAGGTGCTTGACGGTCGCGATGAAGTCGGCGTCGCCGTCGCCCTGCGCGACCAGCGAGCCATAGGTCTCGCGCACCTGGGCTGCGAGCTGAAGCGGCACGCCGATGGCGTGGCCGGCACCGAGGATCAGATCGAGATCCTTGGCCATCTGCCTGCAGGAGAAGGTCGAGCCGAAATCGCGGTTACGCAGCGGCGCGGTCTTGTATTTCACCATCGGCGAGGCGACCGCGCTGTCGTCGAGGACTTTCAGAATGTCCTGCCAGCCGATGCCGCCCTTGCGCGCCAGCGCCAGGCTCTCCGCCATCATCGCGGCCGACACCGCGATCATCAGATTGACCGCAAGCTTCGCATATCGCGCTTCCTCGCCAGGCCCGAGATAGGTCTGGGCGCGGGTGAAGGCGGCGAGCAGCGGCTTTGCGTTTTCGTAGGTGTCCTCCGGGCCGGAGACGAAGCAGCTCAGCGCGCCGGTGTGGACGATACTGGCATTGCCCGAGACCGGCGTACGCAGGTAGAAGACACCGCGCGCCTGGGCGGCGGCGTCGACCTCTGCCGACGCCTCGACGCTCACGGTGCTGGTCTCGATCAGGACAGATCCGGCAGCCATCGCGGCGATGAGGCCGGTGGAGCCGAGCAATGCGCCGCGCAAGGCAGCGTCATCGGGCAAGGACGTGACGATCGCGGCCTTGCCATCCACGGCCTCGGCCGGTGAAGCGGCAATCGAAATGCCTTGCGTGCGAGCCTCCTCGAGCCGTGCGGCGCTCCGGTCGAACGCGGTCACGGCATAACCGGCCTTGGCGACGAGCACCGACATTGGCAGGCCCATCTTGCCGATCCCGATGAAAGCGATGTGTTTCGAAGCGTCCGTCATCGTTGTTGTCCTTGACGCCCTCAGGCGGCGTGTCCCTGTCGTTCGATGTCGTGCACCAGTCGCCGGCCGGATTGCACGAGCAGTTCCTTCTTCGCCCCCAGGCCCTCGGCCAGCAGCCGACCATTCCGCTTCTTCCACACGCCGCCGATCATCACGGCCTCGATATTGGCAAGGCTCGTCTGCATCACCACGGTGGAAACGGGATCGTGCACCGGGACGAGGTTGAGATCGGAGCAATTGATGATGACGAGGTCGGCGAGCTTGCCCGGTGTCAGCGAGCCGATCTGGTCCTCGCGGCCGAGCATGCGGGCGCCTTCCGTCGTGATCCAGCGCAGCGCCTCGCGGACGGGGATCGTGGTCGTCGTTGGAATGGTGCCGCTGGCCTTGCGCGACTCGGCGTTGTCGAGCGCCCGCTGCATCGAGAGCGCAACGCGCGCGGCGGAGAAGAGGTCGCCCGCCAGTACGGATTCCAGATCGATGCCGATGGTCGGCCGCACGCCGCGCTTGAGCAGCCGTCCGGTGATCGGAAAGCCGTGGCCCTGGATCATTTCGTTCTCCGGCGTCACCGAGAAGGAGACGCCGAGATCGACCATCCGGTCCAGCAGTGGGTCAGGCAGGTCGTTGCCGTGGACGATGTTGATTCCGGCGCCCACGAGACCCGCCTCGATCAGCTTCTCCCAGCCACCGGGCGTCTTCGCAGGACCACCGCCCTGATGCATCGATGCGATCAGCTTGAGTTCCCGCGCCATGCGAAAATCGTGCATGGCGACGTCCAGCGTCGAATAGTGCGGGCCGAGGATCGCGAGTCCAAGCGTGACGAGGCCGTCGCGGTCGGCGAGGGGCCCCGCCAGCAGTCGCTCGACCTCACGGCGTGGATGCGGGATCTCCGAGAAATGCGGTTCGCCCGGTTTCGGTTCGGGCTTGGGCGAGCCGTGGAAGAAGGCCGCCCGGATACCGCTTTCGATCAGGCCACGCACCGCGGCGTCGGTATGATCGGGCGTCGGATTGTTGTGGCACCAGTCGACCAGCGTGGTGGTGCCGTGATTGATCTGGTTCAGCACACCCACCAAGGTCGCGATATAAATGTCCTCGGGCCTGAAGACCGTAGCGAGACCAGCATGCATGCGGCGGAAATATTCCAGCAGCGTCCAGTTGGCGGCATAACCGCGCAAGCCCGTCTGCCAGGTGTGCATATGGGCGTTGATCAGGCCGGGGATGACGATGCGGCCGGTGCCATCGACGATCTCGGTCTCGGTCGCGCCGCCGACGTCGATCGATGGACGCACATCAACGATGCGGCTGCCCTCGATCAGCACGTCGCCGCCAGGTAAATCGCCGATCGTGTCATCCATGCTGATGATGACGGCGGATTTGATGAGCGTGCGCCGCATCGAATCAAACTGCCGTTTTGATGGCGCCGGGCGGCTCGCCGGCCCAGGCGCGCGCGATCAGGTCGCGAATGGCGTTGCGATCAAGCGGGCGCGGGTTCCAGTAGGCGTTGGTGACGGCGAGATCCGCAGCCTTGTCGATGCCGCCTTCGGGCATGCCGATGTCGCGCAATGCGACCTTCGCACCCAGCCGCTTCGCGAGCTCGAAAAGTCCTTGCGGTGCATCGGCGGCGCCGATTGCGCGTGAGATCCGCGCCATCGCATCGGGCACGGCCGGCGCGTTATAGGCCAGCGCGTGCGGCAGCACGATGGTGTGGGTCTCGGCATGCGGCAGGTCGAAGGTGCCGCCGAGCGTGTGGCAGAGCTTGTGATGCAGCGCCATGCCGACGGTACCAAGGCAGACGCCGCACAGCCAGGCGCCATAGAGCGCCTCGCTGCGAGCCTCGCGATCGTCGCCCTTGGCGGCGATGGCGGGCAGGGCACATGCCAACGCGCGAATGCCCTCTTCTGCCGTCAGCGACGTGACAGGATTGGTGTCGCGCGCGTAGAGCGCTTCGGCCGCATGCGCGATCGCATTGATGCCCGATGTCGCGGCCAGGCTCGCCGGCAGCGTCAGGGTCAAATCGACATCGTAGATCACCGTTTCCGGCAGGATGGCGGCGTCGCGGACCGTGGTCTTCAACCCGTTCTCGGTCTGGCCAACGATCGGCGTCATCTCCGAGCCGGCATAGGTGGTGGGAATGCAGAGCTGGTTGACGCCTGTACGCAAGGCGAGCGCCTTGCTGAGGCCCGTCGTGGATCCGCCACCGAGGGAAATGACGCAGTCGGCCTCGCACGCCTTCATCGCCGCGAGCGCCCGCTCCGTGACCTCGACCGGCGTGTGCATGGTCGCGCCCGGAAAGATGCCGGCGTAGAGCGGGCCGAGCGCCGCGCCCAAACTTTTGCCTTGCGCCTCCTGCTGCGGCGTCGTCAGCACCAGGGCGCGCTTGCCACCGAGCCGCTCGACCTCGGCCTTGGCCGAGGCCAAAGTTCCGCTGCCGAACACGACGCGGCAGGGCAGGTTTTCAAAGGTGAACGTACCGATCATGCGCCGGTCTCTTTGATGGGATAATCGACCTGGAAGCGTCCGATCCGCAAGTCGCCCAGCGCCTCGCGCACGCGCAGATGTTCCGGGTGGGTGGCATAGGCCGCGAGCGCAGCGTGGTCGGTGAATTCGGAGAACAGAACGACGTCGCAGGCGTAGTCGACATCGCTGACATCGAGACCGACTTCGATATGGGTGAGGCCGTCGATCCGGCCGCGCAGCCCCTCGAACAGGGTCTTGACCTTGACCCGGGCGGCAGAACGCTCCGCCGGCGTCTCGCCGCGCAGCCGCCACATCACGATGTGCCTGATCGGGCCCGACATTTCCCTGTTTCCTCGCCTGCTATCTTGCTTGTGTTTAGGCCATTTTGACTTGCGGGATACGGAAATAAAGCTCAATAATCGTAAGTCTCTTTTCCTGTTTGCGAAAAAATGGACCGCCTGCTCCAGTTGGAAGTATTCGCCAAGACGGCCGAGCTCGGCAGCATGTCCAAAGCTGCCGAAGCCCTACGCATGTCGAATGCTGCCGCGAGCCGCCATCTCAGCGCTCTCGAGGAGCGCCTTGCAGTCCGGCTGATCGAGCGCAACACCCGTCGGCTGTGGTTGACTGAGGCGGGGCAGGAGCTGCTGGAGCGCTCGAGCCGGGTTTTGAGCGAGTTGGCGGAGGCCGAGGACATCGTCAGCGATCGGGCGCTGTCGCCGCAAGGCATGCTGCGGGTCACGAGCTCGCTGTCCTTTGCGGTGATCTATCTGGCGCCGATGCTGCCAGCCTTCCGCGCGCGCTATCCGAAGCTCAACATGCAGATCACCACCGCCAACCGGTACTCCGATTTCATCGAGGCCGGCATCGACGTGGCGATCAGGACGCGCGAGCAGGAGCCGGATTCCAACATCATCGTCCGCCGCATCGGCCAGATGCGGCGGGTGCTCGCTGCTGCGCCGTCCTACCTCGCAAGCTGCGGCGAGCCGGAGCAGCCCGCCGATCTCGCGCGCCACAACATGCTGATCTACAATCTCGCCAACGATCCCTATTCGCTGCGCCTGCGCAAGGGCAATGGCGCGCAGACTGTTCGCATCACGTCGACGCTCGACAGCAATGACGGCCAGGTCATCCGCGGCGCCGCGCTGGCGGGGCTCGGCATCCTCATCCAGCCGCTCTATATCGTGCAAAGCGATATCGCTGCGGGCCGCCTCGTCCCCGTTCTGATGGACTGGGAGCTGCCGCTGCTCACGATGAACATCGCCTACCAGAACCGTGCCGGACTGCCTGCCAAGATCAGGGTCTTTTCCGACTTCCTGGTCACCCACATCCGCGAGCATTCGCAGCCGGGGATCTGGATCGACGCGGCGAAGTGAGCGACATTTTCGAATTCAGGCGGCTTTGTAGAAGGCACATCCATTGAAAGCCAGGACATCCGGCACCGCATGGCGGCATGCCAACATCGGTCGGCTGCTCAACAACGCGGTGCGGCGCTTCGAAGGTCGTGTGCTCGAACTGATGAGCGAGAAGGGGCATGGCGAAACGAGGATCGCGCATGTCGGCCTCACACGTAATCTCGACGTGGAGGGGACCAGACTGACGGAGCTCGCCCGCCGCGCCTCCATGAGCAAGCAGGCGATGGGCGAGCTGGTCGATCAATGCGCCGAGCTCGGCTTGGTCGATCGGATCGCCGATCCGACCGATCGCCGCGCGCGCATCGTCATGTTCACGCCGGCCGGGCGCAAATGGCTCGATGCGTTCCGCGACGCGGTCGACGTCGCCGAGCAGGAGATGCGCGCCGAACTCGGCAAGGCCACGATGGATGCGATCCTGAAGGGACTGGCGGTCTATGGCGCGACGTTCGATACGCTCGATGACGCCAAGTAGTCAGGCTACTTGACGATATCGTCAGGCGACCTTACCATGCGGAATAATGCTGGTTGGGAGAAGCGCCTTGGAAACATGTCTGACGGCCTCGGTGCTCATCGTGGGTGGGGGGCCCTGCGGCCTGATGCTCGCCAACGAGCTCGGCCGGCGCGGCGTGTCCGCGATCCTGGTCGATGAAAAGCCGGGCACAGCATTCAATCCGCAAGCCAATGCGACGCAAGCGCGCTCGATGGAGCACTATCGGCGGCTGGGTTTTGCCGACGAGATCCGACGCCAAGGTCTGCCTGCGGATTACCCGACCGACGTTGCGTATTTCACGCGCTACACCGGTTACGAGCTGGCCCGATTTAAGTTGCCGTCATCGTCACGCGCGGGCGAGCTCGTCAAGGGCATGTCGGGCTCCTGGAGCGCCGCCGAGCTGCCGCATCGGGTCTCGCAAAAATACGTCGAGGCGGTGCTGCGCCGCCACGCCGAACGGCTTCCCGGAATACGGCTCAGCTACGGTCATCGTCTGATCAGCTACGTCGAGAGCGATGACGGCGTTATCGCCGAGATCGAATGTCTCGATGACAACAGCCGCTTTCAGGTCCGGGCCGACTTCCTGGTCGGAGCCGACGGGCCGCGCTCGATGGTCCGGCAATCGCTCGGGATCGTCTACGGCGGCGAAACCGGAACGCAGCGCGATTTCATGGGCGGCCGCATGCTGGCGGTCTATCTCCGTTCGCCTGGCTTCTACGCGAGCATCCCGCATGCCAAGGCGTGGATGTACAATTGCTTCAACGGCGACCGCCGCGCCTTCATGGCATCGGTGAATGGGCGCGACGAGTTTGCGTTTCACACGCAGCTTCGGCCCGATGAGAACGAAAATGCGATCACGATCGACGAAGCCAAAGCAGCGTTCCAGCGCGCTTGCGGCGCGCCGATCGACTGCGAAGTGCTGTCGTTCCTGACCTGGACCGCCGGCCACGCGCTGGTCGCGAACGGAATGCAGCGGGGCAGGGTCTTCCTCGGCGGCGACGCGGCGCATCTGTTCACGCCGACCGGCGGGCTTGGCTACAACACCGCGATCGAGGATGCGGTCAATCTCGGCTGGAAGCTCGCAAGCGTCATCAAAGGTGTGAGCCCGGCGGAGCTGCTCGACAGCTACGAGGTGGAGCGGCGTCCGGTGGCGCTTCGCAACACCGATTATGCGCGTCGCTTTGCCGACTCGCTCGGTCTGTTCGCTCCCGCGCCTGAGATCGAGGACGCCACCGATGCCGGCGACGAGGCGCGGCGGATCGCGGGCGTCTATCTCGAACAGCACGCCCGCGCCGAATTCAACATTCCCGGTGTCACCTTCGGCGGGCGCTACGACGCCTCGCCGATCATCGTCTCCGACGGCAGCCAGCCGCCGCCCGATGCCGCGAACGTCTACGTTCCGAGCGCCTGTCCCGGCGGCCGCGCCCCGCATGCGTGGCTGGAAGACGGCGTCTCCCTGTACGACCTGTTCGGGTTCGAGTGGACGCTGCTCCAGTTTGGCGAAGTCATGTCCGCGCATTCGTCATTCGCCGAGACCATCCGGGCGATCGGGGTCGATGTGAAACTCGTCACGCTGCCGAAATCGCTGCGCGATCTCTACGAGGCGGATCTGGCTTTGATACGCCCCGACCAGATCGTGGCCTGGCGTGGCAGCGCATCACAGGCTGGTACGATCGGGCGCGTCCTTGCCCGAGCACTCGGACACGACGCGAGCGACGGCGCACGGCTGGCCAGCTGATCGACTCTTGCCGTCGCATCCGACCAGCGGCTGCGCGGCCAATAACAACAAAACGACAAAACGACAAATGACACCGGAGGAGGAAACCGTGACGATAAGAGCATTGGAGGACTACGACGATCATGTTCCGACCGTCGCCGCGGCCGAGCAGACGGCGAGCAGCCGCCGGCGTATCCTGATTGCCGGCACCATCGGCACCGCGATCGAATGGTACGACTTCTTCATCTACGGCCTGATCGCGCCGCTGGTGTTCGATCAGCTGTTCTTTCCGAAATTCGACCAGCTCACGGCGACCATTGCGGTGTTCGCGACGTTTGCCGTCGGATTTTTGGCGCGTCCTCTCGGCGGGCTTGTATTCGGCCATTTCGGTGACCGTCTCGGCCGAAAGTCCGTCTTGCTGTGTACGCTGCTCATGATGGGACTTGCGACCATGTCGATCGGATTGTTGCCGACCTACGCCAGTGCAGGCGTGGCTGCGACCGTCGCGCTCGTGGCGTTGCGCTTCGTTCAGGGGTTTGCGCTCGGCGGCGAATCGACTGCGGCGATCCTTATGGCGATCGAGACGGCGCCCGGACACCGGCGCGGCTTCTCGGCCGCGGTGATCCAGGCCGCAGGACCCGTCGGTGTCGTGCTCGCCTCGTTTGCGGCGCTCACGATCGCGCGGCTGCCGGAAGCGGACCTGCTGTCATGGGGCTGGCGCGTGCCGTTCCTGATCAGCGCGGTTCTGGTCGCGCTCGGCGTCTATATGCGCCTGCGCATCGAGGAGAGCGCGATATTCCGAAAGGCGATGGTGACGGAAGTAGCGCCTGTGGTCGAAGCGCTGCGGGAACATTGGCGGCCGATCCTCATCGTATTCTTCGCCGAGATGGCGCAGACGTCCTATTTCTATCTGACAGCCATCTTCACCATCTCCTTCGCGACCCGTCAGCTCGGCGTCCAGAAAGACGTCATCACGCAGGCCGTGCTGTTCGCCAATCTCGTCGGGCTCGTTGCTATGCCACTCATCGGAGCCTGGTCCGACCGTATCGGACGAAAGCGTCTGTTCTTGGCCGGCGTGGTGCTTGCAGCCATCTCGATGTTTGCATTCTACGGTGTGGTCGCGAGCCGCGACACGGTGCTGGTGACGGGCGCGGTGATCCTCGCCGCGGGGGTGATCCATCCGCTGATGTTCGGCAGCGAAGGAAGCTATTTTCCGGAATTGTTTCCGACCCGCATTCGCTTCACCGGCGTGTCGATCGGAAAGCAGCTCGGGACGGTGCTCGGCGGCGGCATTGCGCCGCTGGTCGCCACCAGCCTGTTTGCGCAGACGGGCTCCACCTACGCGATCACAGGATACTACGTTGCGCTCGCGCTCGCGGCGATGATTGCGCTCGGCTTTGCGCGTGAAACCGGAAAATCGCGGCTGCTCGGCTAGAGCGAGCGCCATTATCAATCCCAGGGAGGTTTTCATGGACGTCAGTCTTCTCATCAACGGGCAGGATCAGGCCGCTTCCAGCGGCAAGGTGTTCGAGCGGCGCAATCCGCTGTCGCAGGAGGTCGCAAGCCGCGCGGCCGCCGCGACCGCTTCCGATGCCGACGCCGCGGTGGCGGCGGCCTCCGCCGCGTTTGCCGCATGGTCGGCGCTCGGCCCGAATGCGAGGCGAGCCCTGTTGCTGAAGGCCGCAGATGCGCTTGAGGCCAAGCGCGACGCCTTCGTCCGGATCATGATGGCCGAGATCGGCACGACGGAGATCTGGTCGGCCTTCAACGTCAAGCTCGCGACCGGCATGCTGCGCGAAGCGGCGTCGCTCACCACGCAGATCGCCGGCGAGGTGATCCCGTCGGACAAGCCGGGATGCCTCGCGATGTCCATTCGACAGCCCGCCGGCGTGTGCCTCGGCATCGCCCCGTGGAATGCGCCGATCATACTCGGCGTTCGCGCCGTGGCGACGGCGCTCGCCTGCGGCAATTCCGTCGTGCTCAAGGCCTCCGAGATATGCCCGGGGACGCACCGGTTGATCGGCGAGGTCTTCAAGGACGCAGGCTTTCCGCCCGGTGTCGTAAATGTTCTGACCAACGCACCGGCCGATGCGCCCGCTCTGGTCGAGCGCCTGATCGCCAATCCGGCCGTGCGGCGGATCAATTTCACCGGCTCGACCCGCGTCGGGCGCGTCATCGCCGAGCTCGCCGGGCGCCACCTCAAACCGGTGCTGCTCGAGCTTGGCGGCAAGGCGCCTCTTGTCGTGCTCGACGATGCCGACCTCGATGCCGCCGTCGCGGCGGTCGCATTCGGCGCCTTCATCAATCAGGACCAGGTCTGCATGTCGACCGAGCGGGTGATCGTCGACGAGGCGGTAGCGGCGTCCTTTGTCGACAAGCTCGCGAAGAAGACAGCTGCGCTTCCGGCCGGCGACCCGCGCTCCGGACCGGTCGTCATCGGCTCGATGATCGACGAAGCGCCGGCCAAGCATGTCGTTGCACTGATCGACGACGCGATCGCCAAAGGCGCCGTCAAGCTCGCGGGCGGCGACCGGGTTGGCACGGTCGTCCCGGCCACCGTGCTCGACCGCGTGGTGCCCGGCATGCGCATCTATACCGAGGAGAGCTTTGGTCCCGTCGTCTCGGTGATCCGGGCAAGTGGCGTGGATGACGCGGTGCGGCTTGCCAACGATACCGAGTACGGCCTCTCGGCCGCCGTGTTCGGCCGCGACGTCGCGCGTGCGCTGACGGTGGCGCAGCGTATCGAAAGCGGCATCTGCCACGTCAACGGCCCGACCGTGCATGACGAGGCGCAGATGCCGTTCGGCGGCATGAAGGGATCGGGCTACGGCCGCTTCGGAGGTCAGGCCGGGATCGCCGAGTTCACCGATCTGCGCTGGATCACCATCGAGACCCAGCCGCAGCACTATCCCTTCTGACCGCGCAACAAGCGAAGCCCATCAGGACGCTATTCATGAATTCGAAAGTTCTCACGGTTCGGGAAGCGACCCTCGGTGTGCTTCGCTCCTTTGGCGTCGATCGCGTTTTCGGCAACCCCGGCTCGACCGAGCTTGCCTTCCTTGGCGACTGGCCCGACGACATCGACTACGTGCTCGGATTGCAGGAAGCCTGCGCCGTCGGCATGGCAGACGGCTATGCGCAGGCCACGGGACGAGCGGCGTTCGTCAATCTGCACTCGGCGGCTGGGCTCGGTCATGCCCTCGGCAATCTCTTCACCGCATTCCGCAACAAGACACCGATGGTCGTGACAGCCGGGCAGCAGGCGCGCAGCCTATTGCGGATGCGACCCTATCTCTTCTCCGAGGACGCCGCACAGTTTCCAAAGCCGTATGTGAAATGGAGCGCCGAACCGGCCCGCGCCGAAGATGTTCCGGCGGCGATTGCGCAGGCCTTCCTCACTGCTATGCAGCATCCGCGCGGTCCGACATTCGTGTCAGTGCCGTCGGATGATTGGGCGCGGCCCGCAGTCGCTCCGCCGGTCCGCCATATCGCGACGGAATTTGCGCCGGATTCCGCGGCGATCGTTCGGCTCGGCGCGGCGATCAGAGCCGCCAAGAGACCTATCTTCGTTGTCGGGCCGGAAATCGATCGCAACGGCTGCGCCGACGCGATGGTCGCTGTGGCCGAACAGGCGAGGGCGGCCGTTTGGGCCAGCCCGATGTCGAGCCGTTCGAGCTTTCCGGAACTGCATCCGCTGTTCGCCGGCTTCCTTCCGGCAGCACCGGGAGGGCTCGCCCGCGCATTGCGCGGCGCCGATCTGATCGTCGTGGTCGGCGCGCCGGTGTTTACTTTCCATGTCGAAGGACAATGCGAATTGCTCGACGATGAAACGCCGGTCTGGCAGATCACGGATGATCCGACGGAAGCCGCATCCGCTTCTGTCGGTGACACCATCATCAGCACGCTCCCGAAGGCGCTGGCTGGGCTGCTGTCGGTGATGCCTGACATCGCGGAGCGCGAGGTGCCGGCCGCGCGGTTGCGGCCTGCCGCTCCTGCCGCGCAAAATCCGATTCCGCCGGGCTATGCGCTCGCCCGGCTCTCGGCGTTGATGCCGGGCGATGCGATCGTGGTCGAGGAGGCGCCGTCGCATCGCCCCGCCATTCAGCAATTCCTGCCTCGGCCCGGCGCGGACAGCTTCTACACGATGGCGAGCGGCGGACTTGGTTATAGCCTGCCGGCCTCGGTCGGCGTGGCGCTGGCGCGGCCGGGCCGCCGCATCGTCGCCCTGATCGGTGACGGATCGGCGATGTATTGCATCCAGGCAATCTGGACCGCGGTGCAACGCCGCCTGCCGATCACTTTCGTGATCATGAACAATTCAGGCTATGGCGCGATGCGCGCCTTCAGCCAGCTGATGCAGGCGCATCGCCCGCCCGGGATCGACCTGCCCGGGCTCGACTTCGTGGCGCTCGCAAGGGGAATGGGTTGTCCGGGGCAGCGCATGACCGATGTCGGCGACGTCGACGCCATCTTGACCGAAGCGTTGGCATCAAGCGGTCCCGCGCTGGTCGATATCGCCGTCGACGACGCCACGACGGACCTGTTCAGCCATCCGCGCTAGCTGGCGGCAGAGGGGCTGGTCCGCGGCGACAAGACAGCCGATGGAAATTTGCCTCCGAAGGCACGGGTCTTGGGTTGGACACGCGACCCGTCGATCACCTCGAGTTGTCCGCAGCGATTCAAGGTATGCAACTTCCTGCCGGGCCATGCTGGCCCTGGCCGCAGAGAGTGGCGGATAATCTGCTTGAACGTCGTCGGCGACAGTTCGACGATTTCCGCCAGGGCGAGCGCTGCCCCATATCCGCCGGCACAATCCTGGACCGGGCGCCACAATTTGTCATTGATGGTGACGAAATTCCCCGCAGGCCGCGTGCTCGCGCGGTCGATCAGGACCGGGTTGCTGGCATGCGGCAACCACGGGCCCATGAGGTGCTCGGCGTGATAGATCGCCAACGAATCCGAATACCCGCCAGTGCCATCGCGCCAGGCTCCGAACAGATAGTGCAGGCCGTTGTGCCGCGTGATCGTCACATCGGCGAGTTCAAGTCCTGAAAGCAGCGTCGCGTGGCGCTCCCATTTGTCCGGGAACCGAACGCATTTATAGATGGCGACGTCCCCATTGGTCGAGCTCTCCGGGATCATCCACAATGCGCCATCGTCCTCGATCAGGAACGGATAGGAGAGGTGCCAGGGCTCGTCCAATACGGGCACGACCGCTCCGACCGGGCCCTTATCGTCGAACTCGATCGCGGAAATGATTCCTTTTCCAATCCGGTGATCGAGATCCTCAAAGAAGACGAATGTTCTTCCCTGCCACGTGATGGGGAAAGGATCGGCGTAGAAGTGGTTTCCGGGATCGGCAAGGACGTTCCAGCGAGGCCCTGACAGGTCTCCGGTCTGCCAGACGCCTGCGCCCTTGTTGATGCGCCATCCGACATGCCAATGCGGGGCATAGCAGCAGAGGCGATAGATCTCCTTGGCGATCGATATGGTGAGGCCGCGCGCGACATAAGCCGTTGGCGGGCGGCCGTTGTCCGCTCGGGCCGGTCGTGCCAGCTGCGGCACGATGCGCGGTCGTCCCGACAGGATGGCGGCCACCATGGTCAGGGTTCGCGCCATGACCGTTTCCAGGCCCCCGCTCAGACCGGCCGCGATTTCGGCGGAGGGATGGCCACGATCGAGGACTGCACCGTCGACCTCGTCGACGATTTCGATCACCGGCAGATCGCCGGCGAGAATGGCGGCAAGAGCTGCGTTTTCGCCTGCCACTCCATTGAACAGCGGGCGGAGATACTGCCGGGCGGAGCAGTTCGGATCCCGCGCGCCACCGGTGAAATCGACGATGACGTCTGCCGTGCCGGCGCGAGCCTGCATCCGGGCCGGACTGATCTTCAGCCTTTCGGTGCCGCTGTGTTTGCCCTTGTGCAACACCAAACGTTCGAGCTCGAACAGCATGTCGAGACCCGCCGGCCGCGGCTCCGCCGTTGCCGTCCACGCGATCTGGACCGGTACATCCCGCCCGTCGATCGACAGCGTCTCGCGGCCCATCCACCGCCGCGCATTCTCAATTTCACAGCGAAACTCGATGGTCATGTCGAGCCGATCCGTTTCCATGCGCCCCGATCAAATGACCTGGCCGAGAATTCGAACGTATTCCTCCACCATGGCGTCCACTGAATAGCGCAGCTTCAGGCCTTTGGCGTTTTGCCGCAGTTCGTCGCTCAGTTTTTGGTCCGTCAGGAGCCTGGAGACGGCGGCCGACAACTTGGTATGATCGGAGGCATCGACGAACAGCGCTGTCGGCTTCCCTTCGACGGACAACACTTCGCGCAAGACCGGAAGATCGGTGACGACCGAGGGAACGCCGGCGTTTGCAGCCTCCACAGCGGCGAGGCCGAAGGTCTCCGCCTGCGTCGGAAATACGAACACGTCGAGAGCGGCGAGAAACTCCGCCATCTGGCGTGGGGTGATTTCGCCGAGCAGATGCAGCCTGTCCGATACTTTCAAGTCATCCGCCAACTGCCGCAGCCGGGCCTCGTCGGCTCCCTGCCCGGCCAGTGCGAGGTGCCAGGAGGGTTGATCCGGCAACAGACGTATCGCCGCGTCGAGCCGCTTGTGCGGGTGCAATCTTGCTGCGCAGCCGAGCAGGGGGCTATCCGGCGGGAGATTGAACTTCTGTCGCGCAGCTTGCTTCGACAGGGTGAGCGCCTTGTCGTCGAAGCCGTGCGGGACATGCACCATGCGCGCGCGATAAGCCCTGGGGTAGCGCGAATACTCGCGCTGCATGTCCAGCGAGTTGAGCGTGATGCGGTCGAAGAAGCCGAGGCTGCCCATGACGATGTCGGCCGTACGGACCGGCCAGCTCATCGACAGCGCGGATGAAACCTGATTGGCGATGACAGGTGCGCGGCAGATCAGGCGCGCCACACCGGCGCCGATGACATTGCCGAAGTGCTGAAAGGTCAGAACGGCGTCAGGCCTGGTGGCCCTGATATGGCGGCCGAGCGTCCACAGCATTTGCAGCAGCGCCAGCGGATTTCCCGGCCGGCTCGACGCGCAATAGACCGTGTGGGGCGGCTCATCGAACGAATCCGACTTGCGGAAGAAGAAAAGATTGGTGACGCGATAGCCGCGGGCGGTCAGCCCGGCGCCAAGCAGGCGCGAGATCTCCTGCGCACCGGCGTTCTCAGCCTGGGTCTGTACGAGCAGCACGTGCGGCTTGCGTCCGCCACCGTTGGGCGACGGGAGTGCTGTCGCAGTCGTCTCGCCCAACGCCTTGTTTGGCTGGTAATGCAGCACGGATCCCGACCCATTAGAGAAGCGAATTTTTCACCTTCTTAACTCCGTATCTACCATGCGGGCATCGCGCGGACACCGACTAGCAATAAACGGAGTTAATGCGCCCTGCCGCAAGGGCATCGTTCGTGAGGGAATTCCGCTGGTTCCCGACGAAGTGCAGAGGACGCGGGCAACCGCCGATTAACCATCGATATTTGGGTTGGAGCGGGCCCACTAAAGCATACGAAAACGACGCACATTCTACCGGTGCGCCGACGGCTGCTGGTGCGCTCTCCTTCATGCGGGACACGCGCGACATATGCTGACGCTCTATTCGCCGGAGTCCGCGCCACGGACCGCGTAGGCGCTGCGCTTCGATGCCGAGAAACGCAGAAGCCCCAGAATCGAAGGATCGACGCCGGTTCGTCGGCGACAGAGGATGTTGAGGACGATGGTCGCGAGCGCCAGCGACACAGTGGCCGAGATCGCTGCGCCAAGAACGCCGAGCCAGGGAATGAGGACGAGAAATCCAACCAGCCGTAGCGCTACGTTCCCGGCAATCACGGGGACATACTCGCGCTCATGGCCGGTCAGTTGCAATATCGCCGCAGACGGACCGCCCGCCGCCTGGACCGCCGTTCCGATCGCGAGCACGATCAGGACCCAGTGCTGCGCAGCGAAATGTGGCCCAAACAAGTTGAGTAGATGGGGACCTCCAACCCAGATCAGGAGGAGTCCGCTGACCACGCACACCGCGGTCACTTCCGCCATGAGCCGCAACGTTCGCTCGAATTCCTGATGGTTCTTGCTGAAGTACAGCGAGGGGAGCCGACGTGCGCCAAAGCTGTACAATGCGGCCGACAGCATGGCGAAGATGTTGGCCAGGCGCGAAGCGGCAAAATAAATTCCGGCGGTTGCCGGGTCCAGCATCCAGTAGACCAGAATGACGTCGAAATATTGGTTCGCGGCTTCGAGAATGGATGCGACCCAGAAATGAAGCGCGCTCGATCTCCAGCGCGACGGCTCGGAACGCACCGCCGTGCCGCGGAAATCCGGTAGAACTCGCGCAATCGCGATGATCTGTGCGACCAGCCCGACCGACATGGCAATCGTCATCACGGCGATCAATTCGGCGGGATCAAGCTGCCGATGGCCGAACATGATTGCGAGCAGAAACAGTACCACGCTGACTCGCCAGAAGAACTCCCTGTTTCCTTCCCCCATGAGAATGCTGACCAGCGAGCGTGCGATCTGGCTGCCAAGCATCAGTCCGGCATTCACGGCTGTGTAGGCCGACACCGCGACAACCAGCAGCCACGAGGCGCCTTTGATGTTCGCGCCGATCGCGATTGCGCCGATCGCAATCAGCATCGCGACGGAGGAAATCTTGAAGCTCGATAGCAGCACGCCCTTGGTGAGATCAGGCTGATTTCCCACCCGATACTCGTTCAGAAATCGCACCAGCAGCGATTCCTGGCCCACCAGACCGACGACCGCTGCCATCTGGGCGACCGAAAGCCAGGTCGCAAAGATGCCAAACCCATTGGGCGACATCGTTCGTGCCGCAAGCGAGAACAACGCGAACGCAAGCGCGCCGCTACCAACCTTGAGAAGGATGGTTCCGGCAACACCGCGTGTCACGTCGCGCCGCATGAACTGGACGATGGATTCGATCATGGAGATTTAAGGGGCAACTTCCCCTGAAGAGACATTTTCCGATTACCTGCGACAGCCTAGCATGCCGAAAAACCGCGAGTGTTAATGGACGGCCTCCATGATCCCGCCGGCCGCGGCGACGTCGCGGCCATGCCTGTTGCTTCACTATGGAACATCGCTGACCCCATTGTCCCAGATAGAGCAAAGTGCGGCCCGGTCGCGTGGCGGCAGAGCGCCGCATCGACGGCCGATGAGGCGAGATGAGCCGTTGGAATGCGGACCGGCTCGGCGGGAATGGCCATCCCGAGCAAGGCGCGTGCCGGATCTCATCGGGCCGGGCAGGTCTCCGCTGCGTTAACCGAGATATCGAGAAATGATCGCGTTTGGTCCTACGATGCGACATCAGGCGAGAGAATTGCACGGGCAACCATCGTTGACCGTGGGAGCCTGGACCATGACGGCGGATAGCAACGTGACCGAGCCGAGCGCTGGATCTGCGACCGCGGCGATCGTCGTCGACATCGCGATCGTCGGCGGCGGCCTTGCGGGCTCGCTCGCGGCGGCCGTGCTCGCGCGGGCAGGGCATCGTGTCGCTCTCGTCGACAAGCGCGCGGTCCATCCGGACGAGTTTCGGGTCGAAAAAATAGGCGGCCGTCAGCTGGAGATGTTGCGCAAGCTGGGCTTCCTCGATGCGCTCGACAACGTGGCCTGTCGATATGATCAGGTGCTCAACATCAGGGAAGGCAAGGTGGTCGATGTCAGCGTCGGCCGGGCTTACGGGCTTCCATATGCCGATCTCGTCGCCATGGCGCGCAGCCAGCTGCCTGATCCGTCCAGCCTCATTGTCGATGAGGTCACTGCGGTCAATTGTCGCGACGATCTCCAACATGTCGAGCTCGCGTCAGGGGGGCGCATAACTGCGCGCCTCGTCGTGCTGGCCACGGGCATGGCGGGCGTGCTCGGCTACAAGCTCGGCATCAAGCGGCGCGTGCTGGCCGAGCGCCATTCGGTTTCGTTCGGCTTCACGATCGCCCGCCGCGACCACGCGCCGTTCGATTTCGAGGCGTTGACCTGTTATGGGGAGCGCACAGCGGACGGCATCGATTATCTCAGCCTGTTTCCCGTGCGTGCCGGCATGCGGGCAAATCTCTTCATGTTCCGAGACCCGACCGATCCGATCATGCGCGAGCTGCGCCGTGAACCGGAGGCGACGGTCTTGCGCTTGCTTCCGGGATTGCGGCCCTACCTTGGCGATTTCCACGTGATCGACCGGGTGCAGAATTGGGTGATGCACCTGTCCGTCGTGGAAGGACATCTCCAGCCCGGAGTCGTGCTCATCGGTGATGCGTTCCAAACGAATTGTCCGGCCGCCGGCACGGGCGTCGCCCGTCTGCTGGTCGACGTCGAGCGCCTCTGCACCGAATATGCGCCGCGTTGGCTCGGGACCGAGGGCATGGGCCGGGAGAAGATTTCTGAATTCTATTCCGATCCCGACAAGGTCGCGGCGGACCAGCAGTCACTGAAGATGGCGCGCTTCCGGCAGGCCCTGACGTCCCGCAACGATATTGGCTGGGACGTGCGGCGGCGGCTGCACTTCCTGCGACGCAGTATCACCCACCGGCTCGATCAGATGCGGCCCGGCTGGCTCGCGCAGGTTCGAAGCGCGCTACGCGCCTGAGAGCGGCACCCGGTCGGCCCCTCGCACCGGTCAGCGCGTCGGCGTTGAGGTCCGGGTCGGCAGGAACCTGAACTCCGACATCCGCTTGGCGGCCAGCTTGAGCCAAGGCGCCTGTTTCAGTGCGAACAAGGAGATGGCGCCCGTGGTGCTGCCCGCCTGCGTGACCGTCCACATCGGTGAAGGCTGAGCGCCGAACTGCTTCTTGTAGGGCTCGTCGCCGATGGTGAAATCGAGCATCTGATCTCCGCGCTCGATGCAATCCTTCGCCACCTGCTCGAACATCAGCGCGCCCAAGGACTGGCTTTTGTATCCGGCAATGTCGAAGGCGCCCATGATCACGAGGAAGCTGCCGTGATGGCTGAGTCCGAGCACGGCTGCGATGACCTCGCCGTTCATCTTCATCGCATAGAGCCGGACAAAGGAGCCGAGGCCGCGCTGCGCCACGTCGGAATAGAAGCCGTAATATTCGGGGCGCTGGAGCAGATCTCCGTCGCCGTGTGCCTGAAAGCGCGGCCCGCGAAATTTCTTCATCACGTCCAGCACCTCCAAGACAGCGGCACTGTCGCGGCAGCATGAAAAACTCAAGTCCCCCTTCTTCTGGAGCTGCCGGGCTTTCTTTGCGAGCTCCTTCTGGTAGGAACGGTCCAGCGCACTGGCGCGCCATTGCTCGAACGGCGCGACCAGAACGGTCGCATAGGCATTGGTGTCCATCGCTATGCGGCGGGGCGCAGCCAGCAGGTTCTCGATCGGAAGCCGTCCATCCGGCAGCTTGGTCATCCGGAGCAGATCGAACGGGCGGACGAGGCACCGGATTTCTGCGCAGGCACTCTCGTCCTTGAGCAGCTCGGAAAATACCTGCGGGCTGCATACGGGCGCGAGGTAGTCGGAAACGCGGAGGTCGGCGAATTCGACGGTCCGTATCGGGCCGCGCCGGATCCGCAGCAAGGGCAACACCATCGCAAGGGCGCCCGTCGCGCGGTGGCGGACCACGACAACCAGAGGAGTTGCGCCCACATGAGACGCGAGCCTGGTGTAGAGGGTGTCGAGCCAGAGCGGATGCTGGAACGCGGTGGCGGCCGAGTTGTCGAACAGCTCCGCGTAGTCCGGCGACAGGAAGTCGAATCCCTGCTCGATGGCGATGTCGAATGTGTTGCTAGGTCTGTTCATACGCAACCAAGAAAGCAGATGGCTCGGGACGATTGATGGAGCCGGATCTACGCTCTATAGCAGGGTCGTTACGGGGGAGACACCGGCGGCGTATGATTTGCATTAATCCTTCGAGCGAGGCGCGTATGGTTACCAAACCGCTAATTCCTCATCGAGCGGCCTCGCAGCCGAAACAGCCACGACCGCGTCAACCCCCCTCGTCAGAAATATTCCACTTTACCGAAATTCGGTTTTAGCGTATGTGTCGTCGATCCCGGCTCATCCTTGAGGGGCGATCTTGTGGTCGTCATGTTCGCGAGCCGGGCTTGCGGTGGACGCGGCAGCGTT